>CANRLY010000011.1 GCA_947631585.1 uncultured Clostridia bacterium | reverse complement strand
AAGACATTTTCATTTTGCTGTCAAGGCTTAAATTGATCGTCCGCCTGCCGCAGCCGGAATTTCACACCAGATCGGTGATGACGACCGTTTTAACGCCCTCACGCACTTCGGGCTTTGCTCCATGCACGTTGCAGCAGATAACCACATCGGCTTGCTTGCAGCATTGCCATTCTTCCCGGGTCAAGTCTTTGAGGAAGCGTTTCGGCGTGCTGAAAACGACCTGAGCATTATAGGTCTCCGCTGCCTGCAGCATCAGTTTTCCTGCAATATCCGCTGATTTCAACACAGCGATCTTTTTGGAATCCAAGGTCTTTAAAAAGCTTTCAAATTTGCGTGCTGAAAGATCGTCTATGCAAATTTTATATAAAAATTCCCGTATGTTTACAGTGAATTTCAAAGAATTGCTCAGTTCCTGCTGAACTATCTTCAGGCAGTTGCTCTGGGACATGAGCATGAGCAAAACAAGCAGTTTGGAGGGAAGATTTTTGGCAATATCCCACCACATATCGTAATACCGCCTGGCTGTGGGGAAATCAAGATTTGTCAGTTCCAGACGAGGGATTTTAGTCACGGTTATCTTATCGCCATTTAATTCTATATCACAATCCCAGGGCTTTTGAAGTTTAGGACCTGCAAAATGGATTATGGACTCATTTTCGGCTTCGTTGAATTTTTCGCTGCGGTACGGAACTGTGAGGGCTTCAGCTTTTTGTTCATCGCTCATTGCAAATGCGGTGTCATAGGTGTAGGTAAATTCGGTATCATTTCCCACCTGAAACAAAACATGATTATACTTATAGCTGGGTATTATCTTTGTTTTATCCTTGAACATATAGCACAAAAGTCCCTGATCGGCGAAATATTTATCATCGCCCATTTCCTCTATGGCGTCCAGATAGGTTTGCAGGGTTATGTTGTCCTTTCTCAAAGCCGTTAAGTTAAGGAGCATTACGCCTGCGTTGAATATTCCTCTCTTTTGGATACCTATAGACAAAAGATAATTGTACTTTCTCATAGAAAGGGTCTCTGTTGAAGCTATGATATAATTGCCGTCAAACTCCATATTGTAGAAATTGCTTATATCCTTGTTGATAATTGTATCGCAATCCAGGAAAAGTACCCTTTCCAGCTCTTGCGGCAAGTACCAGTGAGACAGTATTTTATAGTATGACTGCTGACAATTCCTCCACGGGGAGAAATTTTTGAACGGCTCGTTGTCTACTTTTACAAAATCGACTTTGTTGCCGGGGTATTTGGCGACAAGCTCATAAACGCTTTGCTTGTGTTCTTCTGTCCAGTCGGAATTAAGCACATAAAAGTGAACGTTTTTCCTACAGTTGAGCAAAGCCGACTGCATTACGACCATTGCCTGAAGAAAGTAGGTGTCGGTGGGACATATCATAATGTCATAGTGGTCAAGTTCTGGCATGATTTTTCTCCTTTGCTTTAATCTTTACTGTAATTATAAATTATTAAAATTTTGATGTCAAGGCTGTCTGAGATTGTCCGCCGCTCAGTTATCAAAAAGCTCCTCGCTCAGGTCAAAAACGCCGTCAGGTCCAACTGTTTTTGGGAATCTCCCTGTCCGTTCTATAGTCTGACCGTTAAGCATACCGATGTGCAGCGAAAAATGCCTGAACTGTTTCAGTATCAGTTGCAGCCTCGACCACTGGCTTTTTTCAGGGCAGTCATAAAGCATATCATCGTCCAGCCCGTCAAGATACGCAAATAATTTTTCACGCACCTTGTAAAGATACTCCAGAAGCTGTTCGTCGCTGAGAACAGTTTCGCAGCTGCTGTCGGGGTCGTCCATTCCGTCAGAATGAAACGGCGGCTCTTCAAATACGAACGGATCGATATACCACTTGTCCGCCGAATGTATGGTATGATAAACGTACCGCCAGGCAGGCGCACCGCATACGAGGGCGTTCCTGTCATAAGTTTTTACAGCTATTTCAAGGTCGGCAAAATTTATTGCCGTTTCTTTTTTTATCATCTCGCAATGAGTTCTTACTGCCATTTTTACACCTCGTCCAGCTTATCCAATTGCTCCAGCCAGAGTTTTGCGCAGGCGTCGGAGGGCATTCTCCAGTCGCCTCTGGGAGAAAGAGTCACCGAACCTATCTTTGCGCCGTCCGGCAGGCAGGAACGTTTGAACTGCTGAGAGAAAAATCTTCTGTAGAAAACTTTCAGCCATTTCAGTATCACTTCGCTGTCATAGCTGCCCTCAAAGGCTCTTAAAGCTATGCGGTAAACCTTTTTCGGCTCGAAGCCCCAGCGTATAGCATAGTAGAGGAAAAAGTCGTGCAGCTCATAAGGACCGACCAGGTCCTCGGTCTTTTGGGTGATCTGCGTGCCGCTCTCATCGGTGGGAAGAAGTTCCGGCGAAACAGGTGTGTCCAGTATATCGTTGAGCACCGCCGAAAGCTCATCGCTGGTGCAGGTGTCCGCATAATACTTGACGATATGCCGCACAAGCGTTTTCGGGACGGAAGAGTTCACCCCGTACATAGACATATGGTCGCCGTTGTAGGTAGCCCAGCCCAGAGCCAGTTCGCTCAGGTCGCCGGTGCCTATCACAAGCCCGTAAGTCTGGTTTGCTATATCCATAAGCACCTTTGTGCGCTCCCTTGCCTGACCGTTTTCATACACCACGTCGTGAACGCCCTCGTTATGACCGATATCCGCAAAATGCTGCCTTACCGATTTGGTTATATCCACCTCACGGAAGTCAGTTCCCAGCGCATGACAAAGCAGTTCGGCATTGGAGCGTGTGCGCTTTGTTGTTCCGAAACAGGGCATAGTGACAGTTACGATATCGCTGTGGGGTCTGCCCAGCAAGTCCATCGCCATAACGCACACCAGCAGCGCAAGGGTGGAGTCCAGTCCGCCCGAAATGCCGATAACAACGGTCTTTGAGCCGGTGTGTTCTATGCGCTTCATAAGCCCATGGGACTGCATTTGCAAGATCAGGTGACAGCGTTCGTTTCTTTCCTCCGCATTTTGGGGAATAAACGGCGTTTTCGCAAAGCTTCTTGTCAGTTCGCATTTAGTCGTTTCCATCTCAAATAAAGAAAAGCAAATGTGCTGGACCTCCACGCTGTCGGCTTGGTAAGTTGAAAGCCTGCTGCGCTCGAAAGCCAGTTTGTTTACATCTATCTCGGAAATGACTATGCCGTTTTCAAAAAGCTTGCTCTCAGTGAGGATAACGCCGTTTTCCGCAATGATATTATGCCCGGAAAACACCATATCCTGCGTGGATTCGCCGTCTCCGGCGGAGGAATATACATACCCTGCCGCCAGCCTTGCCGACTGGTTCGCCACAAGCTGTCTGCGGTACTGCTCCTTGCCTATGGTCTCGTTTGAGGCGGAAAGGTTGCATATCACCGTTGCGCCTGCCTTGGCAAGATAGTTGGATACCGGATCTGCCACCCAGAGATCCTCGCATATTTCAAAGCCTATTTTCAGCTGCGGCATTTGCTTGCACTGAAAGACCATCTGCCCGATAAAAACGTCCGTTTCGCCTGCAAGCGGCAAGTCTATCCACTCGTTTTCGCCTTCTTTTTCTGCCATGTATGGCGCAAAGTGCCTTGCTTCGTAAAATTCGCCGTAGTTGGGAAGATGAGTTTTCGGTATCAAAGCCAGTATGCTGCCGTCAAGCAGCACGGCGGCGCAGTTGTAAATTTTGCCTTTCGCCTTTATGGGGAGTCCCACGGCTATCACCATGTCAAGCCCTTTGGAGGCTTCTTTTAATTTTCCAAGCCCCTGCTGCGCCTTATTGAGAAGCGTATCTTGAAAGAACAGATCCTGGCAGGTGTAACCGGTCAGGCAAAGTTCCGGGAACACCGCAAGTTTAACGCCCTTTGCGGCGCAGTAGCCCATCTGCTCTTTTATTTGGGAGACGTTATAGTC
Organism: uncultured Clostridia bacterium; assembly: GCA_947631585.1. Classification (GTDB taxonomy): domain Bacteria; phylum Bacillota; class Clostridia; order Oscillospirales; family Ruminococcaceae; genus JAAZZIT01. The sequence continues at coordinate 14,353 of CANRLY010000011.1, read as the reverse complement.
AACGTCAGCGACTTTTATCTTTGGTGTGCAGGCAGCAGCCTTTATAAAACCGTCTTTCATAATAATTTCCTTTCGCATTTCGCAGCAATTGATACTGCACCTATTGTAACATATTTTTTTCTCTTTCGCAACTTGTTTTGCGCAAAAAAAGCTCCCCGTCTCAGACAGGGAGCATATATTTTCACCTTACAGTGAAGCTGCCGTTTTCATAATCGACTGTAAGGACTGTGCCGGGAGCAGGGTCGTCGGCGATTATCTTCTTTGCGATGAGAGTTTCAATATTGTGTCTCAGGTAGCGGCGGAGCGGTCTTGCGCCGTAGTTGGGGTCAAAGCCGTTTTCTGCCGCAGCCTGCCAGGCTCTTTCGGTAACTTCCACCGTTATCTGCTTGTCGGCAAGGCGTTTTTTCAGATCTTCCAGCATGAGCTGAGTGATCTTGACTATCTGTTCTTTCATAAGCGGTTTGTAGAAAATTATCTCATCAAGACGATTGAGAAATTCCGGTCTGAACTGTGATTTCAGCAGCTTGTTGACCTGTTCTCTTGCTTCGTCTGAGATCTCTCCGTCGCTGCCTATGCCGTCCAGGATATAAGGCGAACCCAGGTTCGAGGTAAGGATAATTACCGTATTCTTGAAATCTACCGTCCGCCCCTGAGAATCGGTTATCCTGCCGTCGTCCAGCACTTGCAGCAGAATGTTGAACACATCGGGGTGAGCTTTTTCTATCTCGTCAAGGAGTATAACAGAGTAAGGTCTGCGGCGCACCGCCTCAGTGAGCTGTCCGCCCTCCTCGTATCCCACATATCCCGGAGGCGCTCCGATCAGGCGGCTTACGCTGAATTTCTCCATATATTCGCTCATATCTATCCTGATGATGTTCTTTTCATCGTCAAACAGCGCTTCTGCCAGCGTTTTGGCAAGCTCCGTCTTTCCGACGCCGGTAGGTCCGAGAAACAGGAAAGAACCTATCGGCTGCTGGGGGTCGGCTATGCCAGCCCTGGAGCGCAGTATAGCCTGGGATACCTTTGTGACCGCTTCTTCCTGACCTATAACTCTCTTGTGCAGGATATCTTCCAGTCCCAGAAGCTTTTCCCGTTCGCCCTCCATGAGCTTTGCCACCGGTATGCCGGTCCAGCGGCAGATTATTTTGGCTATCTCTTCTTCGGTGACCTTATCTCTGAGCAGGGTAGCCGCAGAGTGTGTGCCGGAAGCGGCTTTTTCTTCTTCCTCCTCCAACTGCTTTTGCAGCTGAGGAAGTCTGCCGTATTTCAGTTCCGCCAGCTTGTCCAGGTCGTAAGACCTTTCTGCCGCCTCAATCTGAGAATTGGTCTTTTCTATCTCCTCTCTGATCTTCTGCACCTTTGAGATGGAATCCTTTTCGTTTTCCCACTTGGCTTTCATCTGGCTGAACTGTTCTCTCAGCTGTGAAAGTTCCTGCCGGACTTCTTTCAGGTGTTCCCCAGAAAGCTTGTCGGTCTCGTTTTTAAGAGAGACCTCCTCTATCTCCAACTGGAGTATCTTTCTTCTGATATCGTCCAGTTCAGACGGCATGGAATCCATTTCAGTCCTTATCATTGCGCACGCTTCGTCAACAAGGTCTATCGCCTTGTCGGCAGGAATCTGTCCGAAATGTACCTGTCCGAAAGGACGGCAGCGGAGATAAGCGCCTGGTCCTGTATCTTGACCCCATGGAACACCTCGTACCGTTCCTTTATACCTCTGAGTATCGAGACGGTGTCTTCTACAGTAGGTTCGCCCACCATTACCGGCTGGAAGCGGCGTTCGAGGGCTGCGTCCTTTTCGATATACTGGCGGTACTCGTTAAGGGTCGTTGCGCCTATGCAGTGAAGTTCTCCTCTGGCAAGCATAGGTTTGAGCAGGTTGCCTGCGTCCATTGCGCCGTCGGTCTTTCCTGCGCCCACTATGGTATGCAGTTCGTCTATAAATAGGATTATCCTGCCTTCGCTTTTCTTGATCTCAGAGAGCACAGCCTTTAGTCTTTCTTCAAATTCTCCCCGGTACTTTGCGCCTGCGACCAGAGAGCCCATATTCAGGCTGAAAATTTTCCTGTCTTTCAGGTTTGCCGGAACGTCCCCTTTGACTATCCGCTGAGCGAGACCCTCTGCGATGGCGGTCTTGCCCACGCCCGGTTCGCCGATGAGAACAGGGTTGTTCTTGGTTTTTCTTGAAAGTATGCGGATAACGTTCCTTATCTCCTCGTCCCTGCCGATGACCGGGTCGAGCTTGTTTTTCTCGGCAAGTTCCACCAGTTCCTGACCGTACTTTTTCAGCACGTCGTAGGTGTCCTCGGGGTTCTGGTTCTCAACGTGAGCGTTGCCTCTGACGTCTTTCAGCACGTTTAGCAGTGAGGACTTATCTATGCCGTGGTTTTTGAAAAAGCGTTTGAGCGCATCGTTTGGAAATTCCATCAGACCCAGCAGGACGTGTTCCACTGAAACGTACATATCTTTCATTCTGTCAGCCTGAGCTTCGGCTTCAGTGAAAGCCTTGTCCAGTTCGGCTGAGATATAAACAGTACCCTCCTGCCTGCCGGAAACGGTCACTTTCGGCAGTTGTTCCACCATTTTTTCAGCTTCGGCGGCAGCGGTTTCGGTATTCTTGCCCATTTTTATAAACAGCTGAGGGATAAGTCCGTTTTCCTGGGTGAGCAGGGCATACAGGATATGTTCCTGGTCAAGCTGCTGGTTCTGGTTTCTTACGGCGGAATTTCTTGCGTCCTGGATCGCCTGCATTGTCTTTTCTGTAAATTTCTGAACATTCATAAGATCATATCCTTTCTGAAAATTTACAAGATATCTGAAATATTTTTCAGATCCTCGCAGTAAAGTTTTTCGATTTTTTCGATTTCTGCGCCATTGAAGTAAAGCTTCATGGAGCTGTCGATAAGCCGGATATAGCCGCTTATGCGGTCGGAGATCTGGCTGTATGTGCAGTTATCGCCGGTCTGGTAGAAGTATCTTTCAAAGCCGCCCTGACTGTCGCCAAACGGCATTTCTCCCTTGAAGTACCTGCCGATATACTTAGTCTCCAGCTGTTTCCACAGCTTGAAAAAGTCGGAGAAAGAGCGCAGGAGCTGCTGGTTCTGCGACCTGAAAGAGACGGTCAGTCTGCCCACGCAGCCGCTCAGATCTCTGAACAGTTCCACCTTATATTTTACGGTAGGGCGGTACTTATACAGCAGTGTGCTTTTCATTGACATTATCGAATCGGAGGTCCTGTCCAGCAGTGCGAAGCTGTCGTTCATCATTTCAGATATCTGTCTGAAAATATCGTTCATTCGCATTTCCGGCGTCAGAAGCCCGACTTTTTCTGCCAGTATCTGGTTTATCAGGTTAGAACGGCTGGTGTTCATCATGAACGCCATCTTATCTATCTCCTCAACTACCTTATCCGCCAGCACGATACTATACACGCTCTTTTTCACAGCTATCATTCCTTTCTTAATTATCATTATACACGATAAAAATAATTTGTCAAGCGATTTATATAAATTTCTTTGCAAATTTTTATTTTGCATTATGGCTTGTCATATGCGCCGCCCCGCTTTTTCTCCTTCGGAGAAAAAAGCCGCACGCAAACTTCGTTTGCGCGCGGCAGCCCGACGAATGTTCCATTCGTCGGGGCGGGGCGGCGCCCGGACGGGGAGGTCACAAAGGCTCGCTTGAAAAATCAGGGATATAATAGTCTGAAGCTGAGGAACGCTCCTGAATGAAGCCGTCCCAGCCGAATTTTCTTGCTTCTTTGACTACGGAATCATACTCAAAAGTGGAGAGCCGCCTGGAAAGCTCCGGAAATTCAGAAGCCCGGTAGACCGGCAGGTATTGGCTCATGAGACTGATGAGTATTTCGTCAGGAGCGAAACTTCCGCCCAGCCTGCGGAGCAGTTCAATGGAATCCTGACGGTGATTAGGCAGGACCAGATGCCGTACCATCACGCCGTGTACAAGTATCCCGCCGCAAATTACCGGCTTGCCTGCTACTGAGACCATTTCCCGTATGGAAGCTATGGCATTAGAAAAATACCCGCCGGCAAGCGAGTATTTTTTTGCTAAGTCGTCTGAAAAATATTTCAGGTCAGGCAGAAATACGTCTATGTACCCGGCAAGCGAATCTATCGTTTCGGGAAGCTCGTATCCGCCTGAGTTGTATACTATAGGTATGTGCAAAGAACTTTTGACTTTGTCCAGGGCGGATTTTATCTGCGGAACGAAATGCGTTGGGTTCACCAGATCAATGCAGCTTGCGCCTTTGCTTTGCAGTTCAAGAAATATCTCCGCCAGACGCTGCTCTGTTATTTCATATCCTGTTCCCAAAGAAGATATCTGGTAGTTCTGGCAAAAAACGCATTTCATTACGCAGCCTGAGAAAAACACCGTTCCTGCGCCGCTGCTGCCGCTTATTACCGGTTCTTCCCATTGGTGGAGCTGATAATTGGCAATGCGCAACTTGTCGGTCTCGCCGCAGTAGCCTTTTGTAATGCTGCGGTCAACTCCGCACTTTCTCGGACAAAGCCTGCATTTGCCGCTCATAAGTCAGCGCTTCCGGCAGAGTCAAAGTCGCTGTCGGCAGGCTCGAACTCGTATATGTAGTCAGTAGAAGATCCTGCCAAAGACCGGCTTGAAAGCGTAATGCGGTATTTATCGCATTTTGGTACGATGCAGAACATGGTGTAATCTTTTGACTCGTTGGGTGAAAGCGTCGGTCTTTCATAAAATTCAAGATCAGCAGACAGGCTGTCAAGACCCAACTCATCTATGGTGTCAGAGGAGCACTCGATATTGCAGTCAAAGTCTTTGAAGTAAGTTTTTTCCGAACTGTTGTTTTTCAGGGAGATGTTGAATCTCAAAGCATACCATTCGTCAGTTTCATCGCCGATCTTGTTGTAGATATCGCTTGAAAACTCCGCAGCAATGTCCTTTTCCACAGTCAAAACTTCCGGCTCGTGAAGGGTGGCTGATGCCATGTTCAGCAGGACGGTATCGCCAAATTCCATATTCATTGTGGAGACGTCGCCAAAGTCGATTTCCGGCTTCTCAATAGAGATACCGCTGTCGTAGCTTGATCTGTGGTTACTATTGTTTCTGGCCAGCAAGCTAGTGGCGATCGCTGACACCACGCTTATTATAATGTAGATGACAATTACTATCACAATGACTTTTACGGCGGTGGATCTGCGCTTTTTAAAGCCGCCGCTGCCTTGTCCGAAGTCAGCCTGCACCGGCGGTACATAGCCTTCCGAAGTCGTCTGCTGCTGTCTGGAAGAGCTATAGAGAGCATCCAGTTTTTTCCTCTGGGTATCTGTCAGGTGTTTTGCCAAAGGAGAGTTTGCAATTTCAGGGATCCCGTCATTTGGCTTTTGCTGTGCGGCATTATACTTTTGTTTCAGCTCGGAATCCTCTTTGCGCTCCTCTTCCAGCTCTTTTTGTGCGTCAAAGCCGTTGTTGTTCTGGCTGAACATCGGGACTTCGGTTTTCTCGTGGCTGTGAAGCTCAGGCGAAAGGTCGTCGCACTCGGCGGTCTCCTGCCTTGAAGTAAGACACTCCGGACATATATCCGGGTCGTTTTTCTTGAACTTATAACCGCACACACGGCATCTGTCGTTTGTCATTTTCTTTCCTTTCCGGACCCGACAGTTCGGCGGCACGCAACTGCGGCTTCGCCGCAGTTAAACGCTGCCTTCGGCAGCGTTTCGCAGCGCCAACGGCGCTGCGACGTGCCGCCGAAACGGCGGACCTTGCAGTAATTTGTAAATTTTATTCGATCGGTCATTCGATTTCGCAGCCGCCGGAGACAGGTCTGACAACGGCAGCGAAAGGACAGGTGTCCTCTAAATGCTTCATGCAGTCTTTTGCGGAACGCTTGCTTTCAAAGATGCCGAAAACGGCAGAGCCGCTGCCGGTCATGCAAGCACCCAAAGCTGAATGAGCCAGCATTTCTTCTTTTATGCGGCTGATGACGCCGGTGTCTGCCGCAAGCTCCAGGTCGTTGCCAAGACAGCCGGCGATGGTCTCCAGACTGCCAACGGCAAGCCCTGCCATCATGTCGTCAAGCTTTGAGACCCGACTGACTTCCAGCTGGTCAAACTTTTTGTAACATTCCGGCGTGGATATCTTCAGCTCAGGTTTGGCGATAAGAATGGAACATTCCGGCATATCCGGCAGGGGAGTCAGTACGTCGCCTACTCCTTCGCAAAGCACCGTTCCCCCAGTAAGGCAAAACGGTACGTCCGCTCCTAACTTCTCACCTATGTCCCGCAGCTCCTCACCGCTCAGACCTGCCCCGGACAACTCGTTTAAAGCAATGAGAGCCGCCGCACAGTCTGAACTTCCTCCGCCAAGCCCTGCCATGGACGGAATGTTCTTTTCCAGCGTAAAAGTCACCCCGAACGGCGGTAGCCCCGTCTGCTCAAAAAACGCCTTGTACGCTTTCAAGACCAGATTAGTCCCGTCGCAGGGGATATCCTGGTCGTCGCAGATAAGCTCCGTTTTGTCGCTGCGAAATGCTTCCAGCTGGTCGTACAGCGACACCGACTGGAACACCGACCTCAGCGTGTGATAACCGTCCTGCCGCCTGCCTACTATGTCAAGCAGCAGATTAATTTTCGCAGGGGCTTTTATCCTGATAGTTTCAGCCATATATATCCTTTCTGTAGAATACCTATCTTATTTCTTCGAGAAATTCGCCTATCCGCCCCAGAGCTTCTTTCAGATGACCCAGAGAATACGCATAGGAGACCCTTATATATCCCTCTCCGCTCTTGCCGAAAGCGTCTCCCGGAACTACTGCCACCTTTTTGCTGTAAAGCAGTTTTTCGCAAAATTCCTCACTTGAAAGTCCTGTTGACTTTATGCTGGGGAAAACGTAAAACGCTCCCTCCGGGGTGAAGCAGTTAAGTCCCAGCTTGTTGAAGCCGTCAACTACATAACGCCGCCTCATGTTGTACTCTTCCACCATCTTCAGGACCTCTCCCCGGCACTTCCTCAGCCCCTCTACTGCGGCAAACTGGCTGGTGGTGGGTGAACACATTATCGCATACTGATGTATTTTAAGAATGTGCGTGATTATCTCTTTCGGTCCTGCCATAAAACCAAGCCTCCAGCCGGTCATGGCAAAGCCTTTTGAAAACCCGTTTATAACGATGGTGCGCTCTTTCATACCATCGCACTGGGCAATGGAACAATGCTTTGCGCCGTAGGTCAGTTCGCTGTAGATCTCGTCTGAGACCACCGCTACGTTCGTGTCTCTCAGAACATTTGCGATCTCATCGAGGTCTTCTTTTCTCATGATCGCCCCGGTGGGGTTGTTGGGGTAGGGAAGTATCAGCATTTTGGTCTTGTCGGTAAGCTTTTCTTTAAGCTCGTCGGCAGTCAGCCGGAAACCGTTTTCCTCTTTCGTGGCAATTGCCACAGGGACTCCCCCTGCAAGCTCTACCAGCGGAGTGTAGCAGACAAAGCACGGCTCAACGATAAGCACTTCGTCTCCCGGTTCTACCAAAGCTCTGATGGAGGCGTCTATAGCTTCCGAACCGCCCACAGTGATTATTATTTCCGAAGCCGGGTCGTAGCCGGTCTCTATCGTTGCCTGAAAATAGGAGGCTACTTCTTTTCTCAGTTCCATCAGCCCTGAATTTGAGGTGTAAGAAGTTTTTCCTTTTTCAAGATTATCTATAGCCGCCTGCCTTATCTTCCAGGGAGTGTGAAAATCCGGCTCTCCCACACCCAGCGATATGACCCCCTCCAGGGTCTGGGCTATATCAAAAAACTTTCTTATCCCCGAAGGCTTCATTTCTCTTGCGGTCTTTGAAACGACCTTGTCATAATCTATCATTGGGTCACAGACCTCTTTCGTTTATTTTTTACTGCTGTTATTTTTGCGCTGCGATTTTCAGGGAGAAACAAATCCTCTGTCGTCAGTCTCCTTGTCGGAGATAAGTATGCCGTTGGCTTTGTATCTCTTCAGCACGAAATAAGTGGCGGTGGAAAGCACTCCGTCGATCGGAGCCAGTCTTTGCGCCACAAACTGCGATACGTCTCTCAGGTCGGTGCCGCTGACTGTTATTCCCAGATCGTAAGCTCCCGACATAAGAAAGCAGGACTCCACCTCCGGGTAGGAGCTTATCATTTCAGCTATCTCGTCAAAGCCGCTCTGTGCCCTGGGCGTGACCTTTACTTCAACGAATGCGGTGACTGTTTCTTCCTCGGTGAGAGCGTCGTCAACTATTGCGCTGTAGCCCCTGATGACTCCGCTTTTTTCCAGTTCGGCGATCTGCTTTTCAACAGTCTTTTCGTCCTGCCCCAGAAGTACGGCAAGTTCGGCGTTTGTCAATCTGGCGTTTGTTTTCAGCAGTTTCAGAAGTTCGTTCATATCATTCTGCCCTTTCTAAAATCATCTTTATTTTATTATACGACCAGTTGAAGCAAAAGTCAATGCTGACCGTAATATGCCCCTGCGCCGTGTTTTCGCAGATAATGCTTGTCAAGAAGTTCCTGCGGCATTGCTTTTATGTCCGGCGAGATCATCATTGCATGAAAATTCATGAACGCTACCTCCTCCAGCACCACGCTGTTGTGGACGGCGTTTTGCGAATCAGTTCCCCAGGCGAAAGGACCGTGGTTCTTCACCAGGACCGCCGGCACGGCAGAGGGGTCTTTGCCCTTGAAAGTTTCCGCTATTACCAGACCGGTGTTCTTTTCGTAATCGGTCTTTATCTCATCGGGGGTCATATCCCGTGTGCAGGGTATCTCTCCGTAAAAATAGTCCCCGTGCGTAGTACCTATAGGTACTAGACCTTTTCCCGCCTGAGCAAAGGAAGTCGCCCATCTGCTGTGGGTGTGAACTATTCCTCCTATATCTCCGAACGCCCTGTAAAGCTCCAGATGGGTGGGGGTATCGCTGGAGGGTCTGTAACGTCCTTCGGTGACTTTGCCGGTGGAAAGTTCCACCACGACCATATCTTCCGGCATCATGCCCTCGTAATCCACTCCGGACGGTTTTATCACCATCATTCCGCTTTCTCTGTCAACGGCTGAAACGTTTCCCCAGGTGAAAGTGACCAGTCCGTATGCCGGCAAAAGCAGATTCGCTTTGCAGACCTGTTCTTTGAGCTGTTCAAGCATTGAAGTTTACCTCCCTTGCGGCGGCTTCCTGTGCGGAAAGTCCTGCCTTGTAGTTTTTCATGAACTCAGCCGCTCCTTTTATTCCCTCAGGGTCGGGAGACAGCACATCGGGGGACATTCCGGCAAACGCCTTTTCTTTCAGGAATCCTGCAAGGCTCATTCCCTGACCTGCCTCCATATACGCCGCCAGCAGAGCCATTCCCCAAGCGCCGCCCTCTCCGGCGGTTTCCATGACCGCCATATCTGCGCCCAGGGTATCAGCCATTATCTGCTGGGCTGCGCCTTTCACTTTGAAAAGTCCTCCGTGGCAGGTAAAGCTTTCAGCAGGGGTGTGTTCTTTCTCAAAAAGAATATCCATGCCCAGTTTCAGGCAGGCGGCTGAAGCGTAAAGCTGCGCCCTGAAGAATCCTCCCAGAGTCATAGGTCTGCCGCCGTTTCTGAAGTACATCGGGACTCCGCTCTCCAGCTGAGCCACCGGTTCGCCGGCAATGAAGTTGTAGGCGGTGATGCCGTCAGCGTCCGCAGGGGAAGCCATTGCGTTTGTGTAAAGCAGCCGGTAAATTTCCGAAATGTCGGCATCCATGCCTGAAAGTTCCGCAAATTCCCTGAAAAGCCCTACCCAGGCGTCGAGTTCGCCGCAGCAGTTGTTGCAGTGGACCATAGCCGCAGGCGAGCCGTCGGGAGTCGCCACCATGTCGATCTCAGGATAGCAGCCCTTGATAAGGTCTTTAAGCACCAGCATGGCAAACACCGAAGTTCCGGCTGAGATATTTCCCGTTCCGGGCAGAACGCTGTTTGTGGCGACCATTCCAGTGCCTGCGTCCCCCTCGGGAGGGCAGACCGGCACGCCGGCTTTGAAGTTGCCGGACGGGTCAAGATATTTTGCTCCTGCTTCCGTGAGAAAAGCGCCTTTTTCTCCTGCCATACGCACAGCAGGCAGAACTTCCGCCAGCGGTCTGTCAAAGCCTTTGAGCAAAAATCTTTCCTCTGCCTTTTCAAGAAGATCTCTGCGGTAACCTGACTTGTCCACCGGGAATATGCCGGAAGCTTCGCCGATACCGACTTCTCTCCTGCCGGTGAGCAGGAAGTGGACGTATCCGGCAAGGGTGTTTATGTATTTTAGATGCCCGATGTGAGCTTCTCCGTTAAGTACAGCCTGATAAAGATGGGCAATACTCCACCGCTGGGGAATGTTGAAGTTGAAAAGTTCCGTCAGTTCAGCGGAGGCTTCTGCGGTGACAGTGTTCCTCCAGGTCCTGAACGGGACCAGCAGGCTGTCGTTTTCGTCAAAGGGCATATAGCCGTGCATCATGGCGGAAACGCCCATTGCCCCTGTTGTGGTAAGAGTCACAGAGTATCTGTCTTTAACGTCCTTAGCCAGAGAGGAAAAGCAGCTTTTCAGACCGTTTGAGATATCCTCCTCCGAGTATGTCCAGAAGCCGTTTTCAAAGCGGTTCTCCCAGCTGTGCGACCCGCTTGCCACCGGCGTGAGGTCGTCGGCGATCAGCGAAGCCTTTATCCTTGTAGAGCCAAGTTCTATGCCAAGATAAGTTTTTCCCGTGCGTATTTTTTCTCTTATTTCAGTTGTATCCATAGCTGCCTCCTCAGTCTGCCTTAAAAATGCAAATATTCCTTTATAGAATTATACAACATCGCAAAGCAGATTTCAAGTAGGCTGAAAGGTCAAATAGTGTTAAACTTCTGATAAAACTGCTTAAAACAATGAAATAGCGGTTGCGTTCTCAGCAAAAATATGGTATAATCAAAGTGTAGGCAGACGGCAGAATAATATCCTTGCCGTCGGGTTTAAAATTTTTATATAAAGGAGAATCGGTATGTCAACAGTAAATGCAATTGAAAAAAGCAGACTGTCGGTAAAAGTTCAGGCTGTGGCAGCGCTTGCTGCAATAGTGGGAGCAGTGGCTGTTCCTCAGATATTTCATTTTCTGGGAGCTGTTTCGGGCATGGGAACAGTTCCGGGAGAGGTATTTCTTCCCATGCACCTGCCTGTGATACTGGCAGGGCTTCTTGCAGGACCTTTCGCAGGTGCGATAGCAGGGCTTTTCGGACCTCTTGCCAGCTTTGCTCTTTCGGGAATGCCTGCTGCGGCAATGCTGCCTTTTATGATGATAGAGCTTTTTGGTTATGGTCTTGCGGCAGGACTTCTCAGAACTGTAAAAATGCCTGTTCTGGCAAAAGTTCTTATTACCCAGGCGGCTGGAAGGATACTCAGGGCAGGGGCTGTCCTGACGGCGGTATATGCTCTTGGCAACGAGAACGTGGCTGTTTCTTCCATCTGGCTGACAATAAAGACAGGTATGTTCGGACTGGCTCTCCAGTGGCTGCTGATACCGCTCATCATAAGCTGCGTGAACAATTCAGGAAAGACCGGCAGAGATGAACAGTGATCTGAAAAATGCCAGGGAAACTCTTCTCAGCGGCGGATATACCTATGTTCTGCAAAAGGGCGAAACGCAGGTCTGCGGCAATGAGCGTGGGGTCAGACCGCTGCTGGGGCTTCTTGAAAGCGGTGAGAGTTTCAGCGGATATTCGGCGGCGGACAAGGTAGTCGGCAGGGCTGCGGCAATGCTGTATTGTCTGCTTAAAGTAAAAGAGGTCTGGGCGCTTGTTATGAGCAAGGGCGCAGAGGAGATATTTGAAAAATACCAAGTGGGATATGTTTGCGAAAACACTGTGGAATACATAATCAACCGGGCAGGCACAGGGAAGTGTCCTATGGAGGCTGCCAGCGAGTCGGTGACCGATATAAAGGAAGCTCCGCAGGTGTTTTCACAGACGCTGGAAAAAATGAGAAATGGAGGATAGACTATGGGCAAACTGGGATTCGGGCTTATGAGGCTGCCGCTGCTTGCAGACGGAAGTATCGACATAGAGCAGGTAAAGGTCATGGCTGACGAATTTATGGCTTCGGGCGGAACTTATTTTGACACCGCTTACCCTTACCACGGAGGAAAAAGCGAAACTGCTTTTCGTGAAGCGGTAGTCAAGCGTTATCCGAGAGATAGTTTTACGGTTACGGATAAGCTGCCGATGTTTAGCATAACGGAAGCCGACCAGATGCAGAAGATATTTGACGAACAGCTGGAACGCTGCGGAGTTGAATATTTTGATTACTACTGGCTGCACGCTCTGGGTCTGAACACTTACGAGCTTAGTCAGCGGATAAAGGCGTTTGAGTTCATAGCGCAGAAGAAAGCGGAGGGAAAGGTGCGGCACATAGGCTTTTCTTTCCACGATTCGCCGCAGGTGCTGGAGCGGATACTTAAAGAGCACCCGGAAGTTGAGTATGTGCAGTTGCAGATAAACTACCTCGATCTGTATGACGAGGGAGTTCAGGCGGCTAAATGTTACGAGCTTGCTGTGAAATACGGCAAGCCGGTGATAGTAATGGAGCCTGTAAAGGGAGGCGCATTGGCAGGCGTTCCCGAGGAAGCGGAAAAGCTTTTCAAACAGCACGAGCCGGAGCTTTCGGTAGCTTCGTGGGCGGTGAGGTACGCTGCTTCCTACGACAACGTAATGACGGTGCTTTCCGGCATGAGCAACATTCAGCAGATGCGTGACAACATCAGCTATATGAAAGATTTCAAGCCTTTGACCGAGGAAGAAACAGCTATTGTAATGAAAGCCGCCGACATCATCAGGAACAGCATTTCCATATCCTGCACAGCCTGTCGTTACTGTGTGGACGGTTGTCCCAAGAAAATAGCGATACCCAATCATTTTGCGTTATACAACGATTTGAAGCGATACGGTTCTGCGAAGAAGAAAGAGACAGAGGAAAAGTATGCGCAGCTGACGTCGCAAGGCGGAGCGGCGTCGGATTGTCTGAAGTGCGGAAAGTGTGAGGAGCACTGTCCGCAGCATCTGAAGATCAGGGATCTGCTCTGCGAAGTGTCAGCAGTCTTTGGGTAAGTCTGGTCAGAAAAAGTTGCAAGAGACCTGACGTTTACGAGCAGCATTATGCAAAGTAATCGAAGCGGCAAAACAGCTATTGACAATTTAAAAACAATGTGATAAAATGTGAAAGTCAGCGACAAAAGCCGCTGACAAACGCCGGTGTGATGGAATTGGCAGACGTGACGGACTCAAAATCCGTTGGTAGCGATACCGTGCGGGTTCAAGTCCCGCCACCGGCACCAAGTTTGTTGAACGAAATAGATGACATGCCAAAAAAGCCCGTATCTACGGGCTTTTTTGCTGCTCATTCGCCAAAAATTCACTTTGCAAATCCGTAGATGACATTTGCCCGCTTTTAGGGTAAAAAGGGACTTGAACCGATGCAAAGTGAAATTTCGGGCAATAAATGAGATACTGTAAGACAGTAACAAAGCCATATACATTAAAATAGTGTAAAGAAAATCAGACCGAATTTGTTGGTTAAAACTAACAGGTTCGGTCTTTTTTTATTCTCGATCGAAGGGAGGAAAAATATGTCAACCAACTTTGACGGCATAAAAACGAGGAGGTTCGGTATCGAAATCGAGATGACCGGCATAACCCGTTGCTCTGCGGCGAAGGCTATACGAAAAGTTTTGGGAGGTGAGATAGACCATGTTGGCGGTACCTATGACAAATACACGATTAAGGACAATAAAGGCAGAAACTGGCAAATTGTTTACGATGGCAGCATAACAGCAACAAAGAGAAACGGAGAGACAGCAAGCGATCTGTATAAGGTTGAGATGAACTCGCCTGTGCTGGAATTTGAAGATCTGAACCTGCTCCAAGAGGTTATCCGCGCTTTGCGTAAAGAAGGGGCAATAACAGGAGCTGAATACGACTGCGGAACGCATATCCACATTGACGCAGCTGACTACACTCCGCAGCAGATAAGAAACCTTGTGAATCTCTGGTCGAGTAAGGAAGATTATCTGTGGGATGCACTTCAGGTGTCATCTGCCAGGTCAAACTATTGTAGAAAGATCAACAGGGAGTTTGTAGAAAAACTGAACTGTATAAAGCCCAAAACTATGGACGGCATAAAAGAATTGTGGTATTCAGGGACCTACCAAAGTCCCGATATTCACTACAATTCTACTCGGTATCATGCTCTTAATCTGCACAGCTTTTTCCAACACGGTCATTATGAAATACGAGCCTGCAACGCTTCTCTCCACGCAGGCGAGGTAAAGGCTCAGATACTGCTTGCGTTGGCTATCAGCAATGCAGCGGTCACAAAAAAATATTGCTCTCCGGC
>CANRLY010000010.1 GCA_947631585.1 uncultured Clostridia bacterium | reverse complement strand
CGCAGGTCAGACCGGCTCTCTGGAAGATAGAGACCGAAAGCGGCGCTGAAGTTTACTTTACCGGAACTATGCACGCTCTGCCGGAGGACGCTTATCCGCTGCCCGACAAGATCATGGAAGTGTACGAGTCGTCCGACGCAATTGCGGTGGAGTGCGACGTTGTGGCTTATGCCGCTGATTTTCAGGCTCAGATAGAGCTTGCGGAACAGCTCATGTACACTGACGGCAGTTCCATTAAAGACCACCTGGGGGAGGATATCTACAACGCCCTGGTCTCCAAAATGAAAGAGTGGAACATTTATATGTCGGCTTACGACTTCTACAAGCCGGCTATGTGGGAATCGCTGATAGAAGAATTTGTCACCGAAAAGTCGGGACTTTCTTCCGACAAAGGCTTCGATATGTACTTCCTGAACGCCGCCAAGTCCGATTCCAAGGAGATAATTGAGGTGGAAACAGCTGAGTTCCAGATGGATATGCTGATAAACTTCTCAGACGACATATACAAACTGCTGCTGGGCTCTTACGCTGATTATACCGAACAGGAGCTGGTGGATTCCATGACTGAGCTTTACAACACCTGGGCTTCCGGGGATATCGAAGCTCTCGGCGACATGGACCAGGACACCACGGGACTTACCGACGAGGAGATACAGGTCTTTCAGGAGTACAACAAGATCATGCTCTACGACAGGAACAAGGGCATGGCTGATAAACTCATAGAGCTTTCCAAAGGCGACAAGAACGTATTTTTCATGGTGGGTGCGGCTCATTACCCCGGAGAAGGCGGTATCTTACAGCTGCTCGACCAGGCAGGCGTAAAGTATGAAAGAATAGAATACTGATCTTAAAACGCAAAAACCGGCAGGGACGATACCGTCTCCGCCGGTTTGTTTTTTTGGGGGGGGAACTAGCGTTTTGCGTTTGCAAGCATCAGCTTTATCCTGTTCTCCTGATTTACCTTGGTCGCTCCCGGGTCGTAGTCTATCGCAACTATATTCGCTTCCGGGAAAGCCTCCTTTATCACCCTTGACATACCTTTTGCAACTATATGGTTAGGCAGGCAGCCAAAAGGCTGGGTGCAGATGATATTTTCAGTACCGGTCTCGGCAAGAGCCGCCATTTCTGCGGTTATCAGCCAGCCCTCGCCCATCTTGACTCCCTGATGGATATACTTGTCCGCACATCTCCTCAGATGCTCGAAATGGTGCGGCGGCTGGAACACCCCATGTTCCTCAACCGCCTTTATAAGCTGTTCCTGGAACTTGTTCAGCACCTTATATCCTATCTTATAGGCGGTTATCCTCTTGCCCTTCCTGCCGTAAAGCTCGCTGTCTATAGCGTCGCTGACCGCACAGTAAAGCACAAAGTCCATAAGCCCCGGGACGTTCGGTTCGCACCCCTCTGATATAAGGAACTCGTTTAGGTGGTTGTTGGCAAGAGGGGAATACTTCACATATATCTCCCCTACTATACCGACTTTCGGCTTCTTTTCGCCGGTCTTTTCGATCGCAGCAAAATCCTCCAGTATCGCCCGGTAATGCTTTTTCGTGCCGGTGAACTTACCGTTATCAAAGAGTTTTCCCATACGGTCCTGCCACTTTTTCAGCAGCTTGTCGGTCTCCCCCGGGTTGACCTCGTAGGGCTTGCACTGGTTATAAAGCAGCATGAGCAGGTCGCCGTACATGACTGCATATATGAACTTTATCATCATAGCCGGAGTAAGCCTGAACGCAGGGTTTTTCTCCAGCCCGCTAAAGTTGAAAGATATGACCGGCACCTGGGGATATTCGGCGGAAACGGCTTTTCTTATAAGGTGGATATAGTTTGAAGCCCTACAGCCTCCCCCTGTCTGGGACATGAGCAGGGCAGTCTTGTTCACATCGTATTTTCCGCTTTTAAGAGCGTCGATGAACTGTCCTATGACCAGCAGCGCAGGATAGCAGGCGTCGTTGTGGGTATGCTTTAGGCCCTCGTCCACCACGCTGCGTGAGCTGTTGTGCAAAAGCTCCATCTTATAGCCGTAGCTTTCAAATATCCTGATTATCAGGTCAAAATGTATCGGGAGCATATCCGGCACAAGTATGGTATAGTCTTTTTTCATCTCTTCTGAAAAGAGCGTTTTCCTTACCCTGTCAGACACCTGCTCTCACCTCTTTCTTTTCCTGTGACTTCTTTTCCTCCAGCGCAGCAATAAGGCTTCTCAGTCTTATTCTTGCCGCACCCAGATTATTTATCTCGTCTATCTTCAGCTGAGTGTAAAGTTTTCCTTTTTCTTCAAGGATCGCCCTGACCTCGTCGGTAGTGACCGCATCTATCCCGCAGCCGAAAGACACCAGCTGCACCAGCTGCATATCCGGCTGACCGCAGACATATTCTGCCGCCCGATACAGCCGTGAGTGGTAAGTCCACTGATTGAGGACGTCCAGCGCAGGGGTATCGTTCAGCATAGCCACCGAATCTTCGGTTATCACTGCCAGTCCCAGGGAAGCTATCAGCTTATGTATGCCGTGGTTTATCTCAGGGTCGATATGGTAAGGTCTGCCGGCAAGAACGATAATATCCTTTCCCTCCGCCCTTGCAGCGGCAACTATCTCTTTTGCTTTCTGCTGGATATCCCGTTTTGACCTGACCATGCAGGAATACGCCTTGTTCATGAGCTTCACGACCCTGTCCGCCGTGATCTTCCATTTTTTCAGGCATTTAGCGATAGCGGCAGCGGTATGCTTTTTATAGTTGATATCCAGATAGGGCGAATAGAAGTTATCATTGTTCAGTTCCGGCATATTGGCTTTGAGAAGTTCCGGATAATACGCCACCACCGGACAGTTATAATGGTTATCGCTTCCGCCCTCGTCTATGTTATAGGTCATGCAGGGGTAGAAGATAAAGTCCACGCCTTTTTCCAGCAGGCTCTTTATATGACCGTGGCATAATTTTGCCGGATAGCAGACCGTATCGGACGGGATAGTCTGCTGACCTTTATAATATGTATCCCTCGACGACTCCTCAGAGAACACCACTTCAAAGCCCAGGTCGGTGAAAATGCTGTGGAAAAACGGCATCAGTTCATAGTAGCTCAGAGCAAGGGGCATACCCACTCTGCCTATGGGATTTTTGGGCTTGATATTTTCGATTTCCAGCAGTTTGCGGTACTTATACTCGAAAAGGTTTTCTGAGGAAGTATCTGTTTTTATGCCTGCGCCTTTTTCGCAGCGGTTGCCGGAAATGAACCTGCGCCCGTCGGAAAACCTTATCACCGTAAGATTGCAGTGTGCGCCGCAACCGCCGCACTGGGCATTTTTAGAGGTATAACCGAAGTCCTCCAGCTGCTGTTCGGTGATGGTGGAGGTATACTCGCCGGCTTTTTCCTTGGCAAAAAGCGCACAGCCGAACGCACCCATCAGTCCTGAAATAGCAGGTCTGATAACGTTTCTGCCCAGTTCCTGCTCAAAGCTTCTCAGCACGGCGTCGTTAAGGAAAGTTCCCCCCTGGACTACTATATTCCTGCCCAGTTCAGAAACGGATTTTGCACGAATTACCTTATAGATGGCGTTTTTGATGATAGAAGATGAAAGCCCTGCGGAGATATCCTCCACCGAAGCGCCGTCTTTCTGAGCCTGCTTTACAGAGCTGTTCATGAACACCGTACATCTTGAGCCAAGGTCAACGGGGGCTTTGGCGAAAAGTCCCAGCCTTGCGAAGTCGGCTATCTCGTAGCCCATAGCCTGAGCGAACGTCTGGATAAACGATCCGCAGCCCGAAGAGCAAGCCTCGTTGAGCATTATGGAATCTATGGCGTTGTTTTTTATTTTGAAGCATTTTATATCCTGACCGCCGATATCTATGATAAAGTCCACCTGCGGACAGAAGAACGCCGCCGCCTTATAGTGAGCGACTGTTTCCACCAGACCCAGATCTATCCCCAGCCCGGACTTTATCAAGTCCTCGCCGTAGCCGGTCACGCAGGAAGCTTTGATTTCCAGCTTAGGGTTTTTTATCCTGTAGATCTCTCTGAGTTTATCGGCGATAACGTCCAGCGGCTGACCCTTATTTGAGCCGTAATACTGATAAAGCAGTCCCCCGTCGGGAGTTATCAGCACCAGTTTTGTAGTAGTAGAGCCGGCGTCTATGCCAAGGTAGGCGTCCCCTTCATACTCGGCGATATCCTCATATTTCAGGTCGGACTTGCTGTGGCGTTCCACGAAAGCCTGGTATTCCTCCCTGGTCTCAAAAAGCGGTTTGCCGACAACTATATTATCCTGAGACTTGGCGTTGAGTATCTTTTCCAGAGCTTCGTCCACAGTCATTTCCTCAGAGAGCTGTCTTGCCTGGAGCGCAGAACCGTAAGCCATAAAGCAGGGTGCAAGCTCCGGGAAAACTGCGTGCTGCTCGTCCAGGTCAAGCGTGGTAACGAACGCTTTTCTCAGACCTTTCAGGAAAGAGAGCGGTCCGCCCAGAAACAGCACTTTTCCACCTATTTTTCTGCCCTGAGCCAGCCCGGAGACCGTCTGGTCCACTACCGCCTGGAAGATAGAAGCCGCCACGTCCTCTTTTCTTGCGCCCTGGTTCAGAAGCGGCTGGATATCGGATTTTGCGAAAACGCCGCACCGTGAAGCGATGGGGTAAATTTTATTTGCTTTCAGGGAAAGTTCGTCCAGCTCATCGGGGGTAACGCCCAGCAGGGTAGCCATCTGGTCGATAAATGCGCCTGTTCCCCCTGCGCAGGAGCCGTTCATTCGTTGTTCCACTCCGCCGGTGAGAAAGATTATCTTAGCGTCCTCGCCGCCAAGTTCCACCACCACGTCCGCATCGGGGTAGGAATTATTCACCGCAACGAACGCCGAATACACCTCCTGGACGAAGTTAAGCCCGGAGGCGTTTGCGATACCCAGTCCGGCAGAGCCTGTGACTGCTATGCGGAACTTATCCCCCACGAAAGTTTTTCCTATATCGGCAAGCTGCTGCGCAACTGTTTCCCTGACCTTTGAAAAATGTCTTTCATACCTGGTGCTGATGATCTCATCACCGTCAAGGATAACTGTTTTCACCGTAGTAGAGCCTACATCTATTCCCAGACAAAGATTTCTGTTCATCTGATCTTTCCTTTCGATTTGCTAAAAAAATCTGCTTTTATTCACAATCCAATTAATTATATCACAGATCTTTTAAAAAATAAAGCGTTTTTGAATATTTTTTATTGCCAATTAATTGTTGACTTTTTCCTTTTGCCGGTTACCCTGCCTTGGGCGCTCCCGCTGCGGAGCTGAAAGCTCCGCTCTCCCCCGACGCCCGCAGGGCGTCGGGGGTCTGATGCCGCCGTCTCTGCGAGGCGGCGGCATCTGCGGGAGCACCCACCCCACCAGAGCAGAATGACCGGAGAAATTCGCAATTTGCTATTGCATTTTTTCAAAAAATATGATATACTGTTAACAAACCGTTACAGGAACTGATGAAAATATGGCTCTGAAAGGAAAAATATCAAATAAAAATACATATATCGGTACTTTGTATATGATCCTCTCAGCGTTCTGCTTTACACTTATGAACGCTTTTGTCAGACTTTCAGGGGAACTCCCCTCGGTGCAGAAAAGCTTTTTCAGAAACCTGGTCGCAGTGGCGTTCGCATTCGTTCTGCTGAAAAAACAGGGCTGCGGACTGCTTCCCCAAAAAAAGGAAAACCTCTGGCTGCTGATAGTCAGGTCCGCCGCCGGAACTCTCGGAGTGCTGTGCAACTTCTACGCCGTGGACAGACTGGCTCTTGCCGACGCTTCCATGCTGAATAAAATGTCGCCGTTTTTCGCCGTTATCTTCTCTATGATCTTTCTGAAAGAAAAAACCGGCGCTTTCCAGATAGCAGCCGTCGTCGCCGCTTTTATCGGGTCGCTTTTTATAATTAGACCCGTGCTTTCCAATATGAGCCTGCTGCCGTCAGTGGTGGGCTTCCTTGGGGGAATGAGCGCAGGCGCAGCTTATACTGCTGTGAGACAACTGGGCGTACGGGGCGAAAAAGGCGCTTATATCGTGTTCTTCTTCTCGGCGTTCTCCTGCATTTTGCTGCTGCCGCCTTTTATCATCGGCTTTCACCCTATGACTCTTAAACAGACCGCTTTCCTGCTGGCTGCCGGACTGGCTGCGGCAGGCGGTCAGTTCTCTATAACCGCAGCCTACTGCCACGCTCCTGCAAAGGAGATCTCGGTGTACGACTACTCTCAGGTGATATTTGCCGCACTGCTGGGATTCTTCATCTTCGGGCAGCTGCCGGACGGCTTCAGCTTTCTGGGCTATGGCATAATCCTCTCCATGGCGGCGGCAATGTTCCTTAAAAACCGAAAAGCTCCGGCTCAGACCGATAAATGAAACGCTTTCCACAACTGGATAGCTCCAAGCGCAGTGAGCATACTTCCGCTGAGAACAGACATATCCCGGCTTTTGGAACTTCGCCGCTTTGCAGTCAGCAGGTCTCCTGCTTTTGAACCGGAATACAAAGCCGCCGTCCCTGCCGCAAACGCCGCCAGAACGGATAAAAGCTCCTGAGCGGCAGTAAAACCTGCTCCGGCTGATATCCCTGTAAAAAACGAATCCGCAGAAAGCACCGCTCCCAGCAGGACAGTCTCTTTCAGGGAAAGCTCCTTTGAACCGTCAAGGTCGGCTTTAGTCTTGTCGGAAAATACCTCTTTCAGCTTAGGAACGACCCCTTCTTTGAAACTTTCGGCTTCGCTGCCGCCTTCTTTCCTGCGGTCGGGATCTTTCAGCATTACGGATATCCCCATCAGCAAAAGAGCCGCCCCTCCGGCTGCTGCGGAAACTGCCGGTTTGACCGCCATGGAAAACAAATGAGATACCGCAAACGCCGCTGAAAGTACCAGACTCCCGATAAGAGCTGTTATCAGAGCGCTGCGCAGGCGTACCCGTATCCCCGCCGCTCCGAAAGAAACGGACGCCGCAAACGAATCGGTGCAGACCGCCAAGGCAAGCAAAAGCACCTCGGACAAAAACATCATACCTTTCATTTTTCTAACATACTATGCCATTTCAAAACAAAAAGTTATAGCGACCGCAGCAGAAAGCAAGGTTTTTGACATTTTGCCATTATGCCATTATGCGGTCAGACCAGATCCACCATTCATCTTCTATCAGACATTCTAAGGAGGAGCTTTAATGGAACTTAAAGACAGAGTATTGGAGATACTTGAACAAAACAGAGGAAAAGCCGTTTCCGGAGCTGCGCTGGCGGAAGTCCTCGGCGTTTCAAGAACTGCCGTTTGGAAATGCGTTGAAGCTCTGCGCAGTCAGGGGGCGGATATCACCGCTGCGACCAATCGGGGCTATATGCTTGCGGTGGATTCCGACATACTTTCCGCCGAGGGCATTATCCCTTTGCTAAAAGAAAACCGCTACAGCATAACGGTCACAAGGTCGGTCACTTCCACCAACACCGTGCTAAAAGACCTCGCCCAGGGGGGTGCGCCTGAAAACACCGTCATAATCGCTGAGACCCAGACCGCCGGAAAGGGCAGAATGGGCAGGCGGTTCGAGTCGCCGTCTGAAAGCGGTCTGTATATGTCTGTGCTGCTCAGACCCAAGGCAAAGGCAAGCGAATCCCTTTTCATTACCGCAGCCGCTGCGGTGGCGGTCTGTCGGGCTGCCGAAGAACTTAACGGCAAGCCGGAAAGCACTTCCATAAAATGGGTGAACGATGTTTTCTTAAACGGCAAAAAAATATGCGGCATACTCACAGAAGCCGCTCTCGACCTGGAAAGCGGCGGTCTGGAATATGCCGTATTGGGAATAGGGGTGAACGTTTACCCCTCAAAGGCTATAAAATCAAAGCTTGCGGATATTGCCGCACCTTTGCTCACAAAGCCTGCTGCAAATTCAAGAAACAAGCTGGCGGCAGGGATACTCAACGAACTAACCGGCTGTCTTGCTCCTGAAAACCGTCAGCTGGTCATAAACGAATACCGTTCACGGTCTTACCTTGATGGGCGAAACGTCACAGTGGTAAGAGGAAACGAAAGATATCCTGCAAAAGTTATCGAGATAGACGAAAATGGCAGGCTGAAAGTTATCACCGGCAGCGGAGAAGTCCGGCTGCTGACCTCCGGAGAGGTGAGCATCACAAACATTCAGTGACCGTCTCAGAGCAGCAGATACCCCAGTCCCAGCAGGAGTTTTACGTCAGCTCCGTTTTTTGCCAGGACGTATATCAACATTCCGATAAGGGCTTTTTCCTCGTCTATATTAAAAGCTGATAGCAGTCCCGACAGCGAAGATATCGGCTGATCCGGTGCTTTCGGCTGGCGGTCCGCCGGAACGGACGGCGGCGGAGCCGGCGGTGGTGACGGCGGTCTTTCCTGCCGCTGGGGCTGACCTACCATCTCTCTTGAGCGGCGGTACATCTCATTCACCCGTCTGACCGCTTCCTGCTGCATACTGCGAAAAGCGTTTTCGTTATTGGTATCAGCCGCCAAACAGATCCCCTCCCAGCAGTCCGCTCTCTTTGAGCAGCGGATAAAGCGACATCGCCCGGAATATCTTTATCACCCTGTCCACCTTGACCTGATTTTCAGCTCTCAGGTGAGGACGGAGCGCCTGGAGCAGGTCGATGTTCTTGTCGTGGGAATGGGCTTTTTCCATCACCGACTGGAGCAAAAACAGCTTTGACAGGTCGGGGGACTGGTCGTTTCCCTGCTGTGACTGACCGCCTGAGAGCATTGCCGCCAGCGCAGACAAGTCCGGGGTCTCCCCTGACTGACCCCCTTGGGGCGCAGGGCTGGGCGAACTTCCCGACTGTGCAGAAAAAGCCGCCGCCAGCTCGTTTAACTGCTTCATGCTTTCAGGGTCGTTCAGCACCTGACCTATCTTCTGCATCAGATCTTCCATTTTTTCCGCCTCCCGACAGGAACTTTACTTGCTGATTTTTTTGTATATCGCCTGAGCCTGCGGCGTGCTGAGTATCTTTTCAGCCGTTTTCGGGTCTGAAAGGGCTTGCCTGAGCATCTGCGCCTGCTGCGGCGGCATGGACGACATGGCTTTGTCAAAACTGCCGTTTTCCAGCTGGCTCTTCAGCTGGTCGGGCGAAACGCCCAGTTTTTTCCCTGCCATGGAAAGCAGGGCTTCCATCTGCTTCTTATCCATATTCATGTTCATAATACTGCTCCTTTTCACAAAAATTATATGACAGCGTCTCCAAAAGCAGAACTTTTTTACGGAGGCGATCTTTTAAAACGAGGTGACAGACTATGCGGGTCGTGGTCTTTTCCGACACACACGGCAACGGCACAGTTATCGAAAGGATAATTTCCGACAACCCTACTGTGAAATATTTTATCTTTCTGGGCGACGGGGAAAGAGAACTGGAACGCTCCCGTTCCCTTCATCAGGACGTGGAAATATTATACGTCTGCGGCAACTGCGACTACCGGTCTTTTGCGCCGGACACCGATATCTTTGTTAAAAACGGCAGGAAACTCATCTTTACCCACGGTCATAACTTTCAGGTGAGATACTCACTTGACCGCCTGTACCAACTGGCAAAGCAAAACTGTGCGGACGTCGCCCTTTTCGGTCATACCCACTGCCGATACCTGGAGTACAGAGACGGCGTTTACCTTATGAACCCCGGAAGCGCAAGTCTCCCCAGAGACGGAAAAGCTCCCTCCTACGGGTTTATTGATATCGAGGATTCCGGCATTGTGTGCGGTCACGTCAGTCTGTGACTTTTTCCATTATATGCAAAAGCTTCCGGCAGAGTGAACCGTTTGCGTATATTTTCCGAATAATTTGAAAAACTACTTTCAGAAAGTTCAGAAAGGAGTTTTTCTTATGGCTGTTTCCGATATTTCTCAGCAGCAGTATAAAAAAATGTACAAGGACGCTTCACGCTCAACAAAGTCCTACAAGACTATCCCAAAAGCCTTTGTCATCGGCGGTCTCATCTGCCTGCTGGGCGAGGCTCTGAACAGTCTCTACAAGTTTTGGGGGCTTGGCGAAAAGAACTCGGCGATACTCACTTCGGTGACGCTGGTGTTCCTGTCGGCGCTGCTCACCGGACTGGGTCTTTACCACAAGCTGGCAAAACACGCCGGCGCAGGTACTCTCGTCCCCATAACCGGCTTTGCGAACTCGGTGGTCTCACCGGCTATCGAATTCCGCTCGGAAGGGTATGTGCTGGGGCTTGGCGCAAAGATATTCATTATCTGCGGCCCTGTAATACTCTACGGTATCTCCGCTTCGGTCATCTACGGGCTTATCTACTGGCTGACTACCGTTATCTGAGACCTTACAAAAATACCCCCTTGCCTTGTGACAAGGGGGTCGATCTTTTTACAGCCACCGTTATTCCAGATTGAGTTTGTGGCTGATTATATAGTTCGTGCCGATGAAGAATACCACCGAAAACAGCGCAGAAAATATGCTTACGCAGCCAAAGACCAGTTCCAGCGTGCCTTGGGTAGTCTTTGGGTCGAACGCCTCCACTACATTTATCACAAACCTTGCGCCCTCGGTAGATATCAGCCAGAACAATACTACTCCGGCAATGAACGACAGCAAGCCGAACACGCCTTTTCTCAGCTTGAATACGTTTTCCAGCGCAGTGACAAAGTACAGCAGCAGCAAAACGCAAACTCCGCTGGTGAGCAGCATTACCAACCCTAGCATCACAACGCCCACGCCTTCTTTAAGCAGCTCTTTCATCATTCTGATGATACCGCTGACCATTCTGCCGATCTCGTCCAGACCGGAAATTCCCACCGCCAGTATTGCCATTGAAAGAAATATCGCCGCAAGAGTTATGGCATACCATATAAAGGAGGACAGCAGTTTGGAAGTGATGTGCTGCCACGGCTTCACCGGCAGGGTGTTCATCAGGTAGCCCTCATCGGTGAACAGATTTTTCTTGAATCGGGAAACGCTTCCGAAAAAGGAGTAGAACAGCAAAGCGTAAAGCAGTCCCACAAATGCGGTAGTCGTCACCGCTACCATTATTCCCATCATGGAAGTCATATTATCTATGTTGTCAGCATAACGAATGGCGACCACCATCAGCAGGCAGACTGACAAATAGGCTACCAGCATTGGTATAAAAGCCTTGCTGCAGCAGCGCATATCGTGTTTTATAAGTTTTCCTAGCATCTGAATACCTCCCTGAAAAGTGCGTCTACCGACATCTGGTTCTTTTCTCTTATCTCATCAACGCTTGCGTGTATGCGCAAAGTGCCGTTCTGTATCATCACCACATCGTCCAGAACAGGTTCTATATCTGTTATCAGGTGGGTGGAGATGATGATGGAAGCGTTTTCGTTGTAGTTGGTGATTATCGTTCTTAAAATGTAATCCCTGGCTGCCGGGTCAACGCCGGCGATAGGCTCGTCAAGCAGGTAAAGTTCAGCTTCTCTGCTCATGACAAGTATCAGCTGCACCTTTTCCTTTGTGCCTTTGGACATGGTCTTTATTTTGTCGCCCACGGCGATATTCAGGCTGGTGAGCATTTCCACCGCACGGTCACGGCTGAAATCGCTATAAAAATCTTCAAAGAAATCCAGTATATCCTTGACTTTCATCCATTCGGGAATGTATGTCCTCTCCGGCAGGTAGGACACTATCTTCTTGGTCTCCACGCCTATCCTGTTCCCCCCGACAGTCAGGCTTCCGTAAGTCGGCACAAGCAGCCCTGCTATCAGCTTGATAAGCGTGGTCTTGCCGCTGCCGTTAGGACCTAAAAGTCCTATTATCTTTCCTCGCTCCAGAGTCAGCTCCAGATGGGAAAGGGCAGTTTTCTGTCCGTAATTCTTGCACAGATCGCTGCAAACAAGTATCTCGTTCATATTATTTTCTTCCTTTCATAAAAATAGTCTCTTTTCTCAGTTCCTTGGGTCTGTTTCATTTTTGGCGCAGTGCTGACCTATCTTCTCAGAAGCTTCCTTTTCAGTGAAACCCAGTTTTTTCATTCTGCTCAGAAACTCCTCCATACATTCTGAGGACATACGCTCTCTTATTTCAGTAACACGTTTCTCGTCGCAGGTGACAAACTTGCCGGCTGTCCTCTGGGAGACCACCAGCTCCGAACGCTCCAGCTCAGTCAGCGCTTTCTGCATCGTGTTGGGGTTTACCCTTGCTTCCTCAGCCAGATCTCTCACCGAGGGTATCCTTGTTCCCAACGGGTAAAACCCCGATATTATCCGGAGCTGTATCTCTTCCATGATCTGTAGATAGACCGCCTTATCTCCGGAAAAATACCATGCCATGATCTTTATGACACCTCCTTGCGGTTTACTGTTGTATTAGTGTATTAATTGACTAGTACAATGATATTATTTTTCTTTCCCTTTGTCAACAGTTCTCGGGCAATGTTTACATTTTGTTTACAAATTTAACTAAACCCCGCTTTTGCCATTGACTTGCATACTAAAAAGGTGTATAATTTGCAGGCAGAAAAAATTACAGAACTCTGCAAAAGACATAAGAAAAGGAGAATCAATATGAGCGCAATGAGTGCAAAACGCAAACTTGCGGCGGGTATCTGCGCTGCCGCAGCCGTTGCAGTCATAGGCGGACTTGCGGTAAGTCTGGTCATGAATTTCAGAATGAACTCAACATTAAAAGAGGTAAGGAAGCTGACCTCCGCCCTGAGCAGTCAGGCGGAAGATCCTGAGCAAGACGGCGAAAATAAGGAAAACAGCGAAAACGGCGAAGTCGTGATAGGCGACGAATACGTCATCAGGGACTATTCACGGATAGCGGAGGCGTATCTTTCAAAGGATCCATCAGCACTTACGGACGACACCGACAAGGAGATACTCCAGCTGGCGTCTGACCTGCTGGACGAGATAATTTCAGAGGGCATGAGCGATTACGAAAAGGAACTGGCGGTCCACGACTGGCTGGCGGAAAACGTATCTTTTGACGGAGATTCGCTTCTTGCCATACCGGCGGCAAGCCGATACGCAGACAGTCCTTACGGTGCGCTGAAATACAAAAATGCGGTCTGCGTTGGGTATGCGACCACTTTTGAGCTGCTGATGGAAATGCTTGGCATGGATTGTCAGGTCATTCACGACAAGGAGTTTTCCCACTCATGGGACGTTGTGAAGCTGGACGACGGAGAGTATTATCTGGTGGACGTGACTTTTGATTCCCAGGGGAACGGGTCTTTCACCCATCAGAATTTCAATCTGAACGAAGATGCGTTTGCGGCTTCCCACGACTGGGAGATAAACGATTATCCCAGGGCTTTCGGGACGAAATACAATTACGCCGTGATGAACTGCAAGGAAGTTGAGGACATATACCATCTGCCGGAGGCGGTAGACGAAGCGATAAAAGCTCACCAGACGGAGTTTTTCTTCTCGGTGAAAGACCAGAACGACCCGGACGGCGTATACGCAGTGGCGGCGGTCGTAGACATGATATCTCAGCGGTGCATGGAAAATTCCGACGTATACATAGAATTATCGCCGGCGGCGACAGACGGGAAGAATGTGTTCTCACTGAGCATAGACCACAGCGACGATGACGGAGATGGCATGGAAGTACCGGACGACCTGGACGAGGACAAGCTGGTCGGGATAGTTGACGAGCTGTTCGGCGAGCTTTACGAAGATTATTGAGCCGGAGGTGAGGGGTCTTATGGGCAAGAGGTTTTGCAGGTTATTAGCGGTGATGGCGGTCATTCCGATGTTGCTTGCCGGCTGTTCGGGCAAAGGCGGAGAAGCTGAAAGCGACAATTCGAAAGCAGGCGGGATATCCGCTTCTGAGCTGCTGGACAAAGTTTTTGAGACGCAGGGGGAATTTCCGGAGCATCTCAGGGAGGACAGCGCAGGTTCTGACGGCAAGCCGAAAGACGGCTGGCAGGAGACGTTTGGTTATCTTTTGGATATCCCTGCGGACGATGTGGAGGAGTTTTCGGTGATCTATTCAAGCGAGACCACCGCAGACGAGATAACGATAGTGAAGCTGAAAGACTCTTCCGGCGGAGAAGCGCTGGAGGAGTCCATGAAAAAACGGCTGAAAAAGCGCACGTCTACCTTTGAAAACTACGGACCGGAGGAGGTTTCCAAGCTGGAAAAGGCGGTTATCGAGGTCAAGGGAAAGTACGGGGCTTTGATAATCAGTTCCCAGCCGGAAGCCGCAAAGAAAGCTTTTGAGGAAGCTTTAGGTCAATGATCGTTCTTAATGTCCGCTCACGGAAAGGTGGGCGGCATTTTTTTGCGCTTTTTGCATACTATTTTAAAAAAAGGCGAAAAGACAGCAGCCGCCCCCTGCGCCGGAGCTTTAGCTCCGGCGCCCACCGGCAGGGGCTTTGCCCCTGCCGGTGGGCTGCCCCAGCTGCGCCTGAAAGGCGCAGCTGGGGCGCAGGGGGCGGCGGCGGTATGGACACCGAAAGATCGGAAAGGACAGATAACTTTGGACAAACTGGGCAAAACAATAAAAACATCGCTGGCAGTGATAAGCTGCGCCGCAAGCCTGCCGCTTTTCGTGTGGGGAAGCAATGCTTTCAGACCGCAGCTGGCAGCTTTTACCTCCACTGTGGGGAAAGCCGCCGCTTTTCTGTCTTTTCCAAAAACCACAAGCAGACAAACCGTCACCAAAACGGAAAAACCGCAGACTTTGGAAGATCTGACCGCTGCGCCCCATGAAAAACTCCCCGAAACGCAGCCTGCCGACCCTCCGCAAACTGACGAGCAGCAAACGGAAATTCCTCAGATAGAACTGCCCTCTCCCGACCCGTCTGAGATCGCCGCCCTGCCTTACCCGGAGCAGCTGGAGGATAGGGACGGCGCTATCGAAACGGTGCATTACGGAAAGTATTCGGACGAACACTACTTCGATCTGAAAAACGGAGGTCAGGTCAGAAACTGCACCAATATCCCGGACAAGGAGCTTTTCGAGCTGTCGGAACAGCTCCCGGATATCCACACCGACCCCTCAGGCGGTCAACCGCAG
Organism: uncultured Clostridia bacterium; assembly: GCA_947631585.1. Classification (GTDB taxonomy): domain Bacteria; phylum Bacillota; class Clostridia; order Oscillospirales; family Ruminococcaceae; genus JAAZZIT01. The sequence goes on along the minus strand of CANRLY010000010.1, from coordinate 4,609 downwards.
GTGCTCATCTACCATACCCATACTACTGAGAGCTTTGAGCCTTACACCAGAGACTTCTACGACGCCTCTTTCTCCGGCAAGACCACCGACCCGGATATGAACATGGTCGCCGTGGGAGACGAACTTTGCAGCCAGCTGGAAAAAGAAGGCATTGCCGTGCTTCACGACACCCTTATCCACGACTACCCCAGCTACAACGACGCTTACCCGGACAGCAGAGCTTCCGTGGAGGCTATCCTGGAAAAGTACCCGTCTATACAGGTGGTCCTCGATATCCACAGGGACGGTATCCAGCGGCAGGACGGCACGAGAGTTTCCGCTGTGGCTGAAATAAACGGCAGCCAGGCGGCGCAGATGATGATAATTTCCTGCTGCGATGACGGAAGCGGCGAAATACCGTTTTATGAGGAAAACTTCAAGTTCGCCTGTATGCTCCAGAGCCAGCTGGAAACCGACTGGCAGGGACTCACCCGACCTGTGCTGTTTGACTGCCGCCACTACAATCAAGACCTGTCCAAAGGCTCTTTGCTCATAGAAATAGGCTCTCACGGCAATTCTATCGACCAGGCAAAATACTCCGCAAGGCTGCTGGGAAGCTCCCTTGCAAAAATTATAAAGGAGCTGGAAAACTAAGTGGATATCCTTATTCTTGTGAACAAACTCCACCCTCTTCCCGAAAACTTTCAGGTGCGGCTGGCAGAGGCGGAAAACGGCAAGCTTCTGGAATATTCCACCGCCGGCGCATACAAGGCTATGAAAAATTCCGCAGCGGCGGACGGAGTGTTTTTCAAACTGCTGTCAGGGTACAGATCGGTCGGATATCAGAAGAAACTCTGGGAAGAAAACGTCAGGCGGCTGGAACTGTCAGGTATGTCCGCCCGGCAGGCTCAGAAGCTCACCGGCGAAAGTATCGCTCCTCCCGGCGTGAGCGAACACCACACCGGTCTGGCAGCGGATATCGTCCGGCCGGAGGATCCCGACGCTGAACTGAGCTTCCACGGCACAAAACAGTTTCTCTGGCTAAGGGAAAATTCCCACCGCTTCGGCTTTATACTGCGCTATCCGCAAGGCGGCAGCTCCCTGACCGGCTATTCCTACGAGCCGTGGCATTACAGATTTGTGGGAAAAGCTGCCGAAAAAATAAAAAATTCCGGCAAAACTCTGGAAGAATATTTGACTTTGTGCAAAAAGTGTGGTATCATAAACGATATATAGGCAAAACAAAAGAAAGAAAACAAAAAGTTATTGAAAGGATTGGTTCTGCATGAAAAAAAAGGCTGAGAAAAAAGCATTCTACACCGTTATGGGGGCTTTGATACTCGTGGTGGCTTCTACGGCTTTTTTCGTCTACAAACTGCTTGACAACAAAGCGTATCTGGAAAAATGGAAGGACTACGACGAGTGCGGCATGGTGTGATATGCCGTCTCACGAAAGGAAGTTTAAAATATGATAAAGGCTTGTCAGGCCATGGTGGAATGTCTCAAGGCGGAGGGAGTAAAAGTCGTGTTCGGTTACCCCGGGGCGGCTATATGCCCGTTTTATGATAAATTGTCGGACAGCGGCATAAGGCATATACTGGTCAGGCACGAGGCTAACGGAGGCCACGCCGCCAGCGGTTACGCCCGTATGACCGGAAAACCTGCGGTGTGTATCGCAACCAGCGGTCCGGGGGCGCTGAACCTGCTTACCGCTATCGCCACCGCTTACGCCGATTCTATACCGCTTATCTGCATAACCGGTCAGGTGAACAGCGACCAGATCGGCAGGGACGTTTTTCAGGAAGCGGATATCACCGGCGCAGCCGAACCGTTCGTTAAGCACAGCTACCTTGTAAAGAACGCTCAGGAACTGCCCAGGATATTCAAAGAGGCTTTCTATATCGCCGGAACAGGCAGACCCGGTCCGGTGCTGATAGACGTTCCTATGGATATACAAAATACGCTCATCGACTTCAGTTACCCGGAAAAAGCTGATATAAGAAGCTATAAGCCTGCCGGCAAGGGCAATTACGCCCAGATAAAAAGGGTCATGAACGCTATCTTCGAGGCAAAAAGACCTCTTATCTGCGTGGGCGGAGGAGTCTTTGCTTCAAACGCAAGAGACGAGATAACCCGGCTTTCGGAAGTGATGCAGATACCTGCTATCACCACAATGATGGGAATATCCGTCTTTTCTACGGACAACCCCCTTTTCTTCGGAATGTTGGGTATGCACGGGGTAAAATGCGCAAACGTGGCTGTCAAAGAGTGCGACCTGCTGTTCCTGGTGGGGGCAAGAGTAGGGGACAGAGCAGTGAGGACTCCCCTTTCTCTGGAGGGTTCTGCCAAAATAATCCACATAGATATCGACCCTGCCGAAATAGGCAAGAACATGAACGCCGACCTGCCTTTGGTGGGAGACGCAAAGCTTGTTCTTCAGCAGATGCTGGAACTTGCAAAGCCTATGGAACATAAGGAATGGCTTGAAAGACTGAACGGTCTTGTCGCCAAGCCGACCTTCCCCGAACCGAAAGAGGGTACTATCGAGCCGAGAAAGTTCCTTTCCCAGCTGTCGGACGCAATGCCGGAAAATACCACAGTTGTGGCAGACGTGGGACAAAACCAGATCTGGACCGCTACCGCCTATAAAATGCGAAAAGGACGTTTCCTGACCAGCGGCGGAATGGGAACTATGGGCTATGCGATACCTGCCGCCGTGGGCGCAAAACTTGCCGACCCTGATGGCACGGTGCTGGCGGTCTGCGGAGACGGGTCTTTCCAAATGTCGCTGGCTGAACTGGCGACCGCCGTCCAGCATGGGGTGGATATAAAAGTCGTGGTGATGACCAACCATTACCTGGGCATGGTGAGGGAAGTCCAGCAAAACGCCTACCATAACCGTCTTACGGCGGTCTCGCTGGAGGGTTCGCCTGATTTTCTCACTATCGCAAAGGCTTACGGTCTGCCCTGCATGAGGGTCACCTGCCAGCAGGAGGCTCAGCAAGCTATAGAAAGACTTTCCCACGAGAGCGGAAGCTTTTTCGTGGAATGTATAGTGGACGAGCTTGCCGCAACTATATGAACTCTGTAAATAAAGACACCATGTATTGTAAAAGAAAATTCATAAAAGGGTGTTACAATTATTCTGTTAAAAAAAAGGAGTGCCAAAGCTCTATGAAACATACCATTTCAGTGCTTGTGGAAAACCACGCCGGCGTTCTCTCAAGAATATCCGGACTTTTCTCAAGACGGGGCTTCAACATAGACAGCCTGGCGGTGGGCGTCACCGACGACCCCTCGGTCTCCAGGGTGACTATTATCGTGGAGGGCAACGAGTATACAGTTGAGCAGGTGGAAAAACAGCTCAATAAGCTCATCGACGTTATAAAGGTCAAGACTCTGGAACAAAAGGAGTTTCTGGCAAGGGAACTTATCCTGATAAAGATATCCGTTTCCGCCGAAAAAAGGGCTGAGATCATGACTATCGCCGAAATAACCGGCGCTGAGATAGTCGATCTTTCCATGACTACCATGACCCTCCAGCTGGCTGACACCTATCCCCATATCCAGCGGTTCGAGGAGATAATCCGCCCTTACGGCATAATAGAAGAGGTCCGTACAGGAACTATCGCCATACAGAAAGGCTCGGAGATCATTACCATCAAAAAATGACGGCTCAGAGAACTTGGGTCTCTTTAAGCTGTTAAACAATTTATTTTATATATCAGGAGGAAAAAACAATGGCAAACAAGATCTATTATCAGCAGGACTGCAATCTAAGCGTTCTGGACGGAAAGACCGTGGCTATAATCGGTTACGGCTCACAGGGTCACGCTCACGCTCTTAACCTGAAAGACAGCGGAGTAAACGTAGTTGTAGGACTGTACGAAGGCTCAAAGAGCAAGGCTAAGGCTGAGGCTCAGGGACTTACCGTTATGTCGGTGGCTGACGCTGCAAAGGCGGCAGACGTAATAATGATACTTATTCCCGATGAGAAGCAGGCTGCTCTTTATAAGACGGAGATAGCTCCTTACCTTACCGAGGGAAAAACACTTGCTTTCGCACACGGATTCAATATCCACTTCGGCTGTATCGTTCCTCCTAAGGACGTAAACGTAATAATGATCGCTCCTAAAGGTCCTGGACATACCGTAAGAAGCGAATATCAGGCCGGAAAAGGCGTTCCCTGCCTTATCGCAGTAGAACAGGATGCTACCGGAAACGCAACCGATATCGGTCTGGCTTATGCGCTGGGTATCGGCGGAGCAAGAGCCGGCGTTCTGGAGACTACTTTCAGAACCGAGACCGAAACAGACCTGTTCGGCGAACAGGCAGTGCTTTGCGGCGGCGTGTGCGCTCTTATGCAGGCAGGATTCGAGACGCTGGTGGAAGCCGGCTACGACCCGAGAAACGCTTACTTTGAGTGTATCCATGAGATGAAACTTATCGTTGACCTGATCTATCAGTCCGGCTTTGCAGGAATGAGATATTCCATCTCCAATACCGCTGAGTACGGCGACTATGTGACCGGTCCTAAGATCATTACCGAAGAGACCAAGAAGACCATGAAGAAGATACTTTCCGATATTCAGGACGGTACTTTTGCCAAGGACTTCCTGCTGGATATGTC
>CANRLY010000009.1 GCA_947631585.1 uncultured Clostridia bacterium | reverse complement strand
CATACCAGCGTATTAAATTTTGTAAGACCGTGTGCGGCTGTGCGCTTTATACCCACGACCTCGCATTGCGAATGTGCCCCGTTACGAAGTAACGGTACTCTACTGGGCTGTGCCATACCAGCGTATTAAATTTTGTAAGACCGTGTGCGGCTGTGCGCTTTATACCCACGACCTCGCATTGCGAATGTGCGCCGATGTGAAGCATCGGTACTCTACTGGGCTGTGCCATACCAGCATATTAAATTTTGTAAGACCGTGTGCGGCTGCGTCGCTTTATATGCAGCCCACGGCTCTGCGTAATGTATGCTTCGCATACAAGTACGAATGCGCCTTTTTGTGAGCAATGTAATTGCGATACAAAAATTGGTGTGAGCAAAGAAATTGCGATACAAAAATTTTCTACACAACTGAGCCATACCAGCATATTAAATTTTGTAAGACCGGGGTGCGGCTGTGTCGCTTTATATGCAACCCACGACTCTGCGTAATGTATGCTTCGCATACAAGTACGAATGCGCCTTTTTGAAGAGCAATGAAATTGCGATACAAAAATTCTATACCAACTGAGCCATACCAGCATATTAAATTTTGTAAGACCGTGTGCGGCGCAGGCTTCGTATACACAAATGTGCGCCAATGTGAAGCAACTGAGCCAAACGGCGTATTAAATTTGCAAGGTCGGTGTGCCGCTTTGATAATTATATCACAAAAGAATTTTCTCGTCAAGACAAACTCTGAACATTCACAAATTCATAAATTTTGCCGCAGTATGCCGCCGGTCAGTCGGGCTGGATAATTACTCCCTTTTCTTCGCCGTTATAATATGCATAGCCCTCTATCTCCAGATACTCTCCATTCGGAAGCGTCAGCGTAAGCACGAACCTGCCGTAGATCCCCCAGTCATCGCCGCTGTTCTCCGATTCCGGGAACTCCGTCACCTGAACGATCTTTCCAAGAGTTCCGGCGGCTTCGCTTTCTTCGGAAACATACTGGCTCAGATCGTCAAAACCGTCGTTTGCCATCGTTTCAAAGATATCATAGCTCTCGTCTGCGGCTTTATCTTTCTCCTCCTGAGTCATTTCGGAAGTATCTTCCTGCTGCTCGGCGAGCTTTGCGCTGATATCCTTGTAAACTTCCAAATTTGCGGTCTTTAAATAGCTGTCTTTGTCCCCTGCCGCCACTGCTGCAAGTTCCTCTTTTATCAACGGCTCAAACTGGTAATACGCCTTGTCAAAGGAAGATATATATTCCATCTGGACGCTCCATTCCTCGCCGGCTTTGTAACCCACCACACTGACGGAATGATCCTGCTTCTGACCCTCCGCCACAAGAGAAACGCCGTATATCTCCGTTTCTCCCATGTCCTGAGAAACTATCCTTGCCTGATACATTACCTGCGTTTCGCCGGTAAGGTCGCCGCCAAGACCTTCCGCCAGGTCGGTGAAATATTCCTTTTCCTCAGCCTTGTAAGCTTCCTCTCCGACCTGCACCTGCGAAGCTTTTTCAAACTGTTCATAATCAAAAGCTTCCCAGTAACTTTCCCAGTCGTTGTTGTCAGCTGCGGTAAGCATTGCCGTTATCTTGCTGCTGAGAGCCTCGTCCAGTTCCGAACTTATCTCCTCGTCCGGCTTGCTCTCCTCAGCTTCGCTGCTGTCGTCAGCGCTTTCGGCAGGAGCTTCCGTTTCAGTTCCGGAAGTCTCCGTTGAGCTTTCATCGCTTGCATTGTCTGAATTGCTTGAGTTGCTTGTATTGCTGGAATTGTTTGTATCATTTTTTGCCGAACAAGCCGCCAGACTCATCAGCATTGCAAACACGGTCAATATATTCATAAGCTTTTTCATATTTTTTCCTCCCAAATACCCACAAATACTTCCGGACACGAGTTTCAGTATATCACATTTGCCTCGGACTGTCAACTTTTTTGCCGTAAAAACGCTTCGGCATTGACAAAATGGTTACAAATATATTTTCCCTCTTGACAACGATTACACTATGTGGTATAACAAAAATAAGCAGATTTTAAAATTAATATTTTATTATTAATACAAAGGAGGAAATTATGAAAAACATCAAAAGACTCCTTGCCGGATCTTTGGCTGTTATCTGCGCTTTCAGTGCAGTGGGCTGCGGCAAGGAAGAAAAGAAAAAAGAGACCGAGTCTAGTTCATTCGTTGAACAGATAAAAGTTGAAGAGGTGGAGGGCAGCAGCGAGATCGCTGCGCTGACCGGTTCTGAGAGCGATAATACGCTTAAATGGCTATCTTACTTCGACATCAACCCCACTAAGGGCGCACCTGAGAAAAGAGCCGACCTTTCACTGTTTGAGCAGAAAGGCGGAAAGATCGAGTACGTCAGGACCAGTCCTCTGAAGAAGTACGACGACCTTGCTACCAAGGTGCTCAGTGAGGACGTGCCGGATATGTTCTGGTTCGAGCAGAGAATGACTTTCCCCTGCAACGTTGTAGCAGGAATGTTCCAGCCTGTTGACGAGGTCGTAAACTTTGACGATCCCCTTTGGGCTGACGTTAAGCAGTCTGCCGATATGTTCACCATCAACGGCAAGCATTACGTTGCTCCTATCAATTTTGAGGTAATGTCTGTTCTTACATATAATCAGGATTTCATCGATGCAAACGGTCTGGACGACCCGTACTCCCTTTACCTTGAGGGCAATTGGGACTGGAACTCCTTCCGCAGCATAATGGAGGACTGGGTAGCTCTGGGTACTGAGGAAACTCCTCATATCGGCGTAAACGGCTGGCTGCATACCCATATCTTCGCTTCCACAGGTAAGACCATCGTGGGCTATGACGAAGCTTCTCAGAAGTTTGTCAGCAACCTTAACGACGCTGACCTTGAAAGAGCTGCAAACTTCATGTATGACATCACCAAGAACAATCTTGTAAACACCGAATGGATAGGCGAGGCTTCTACCGCTTTCCAGAGAAATATCCTGTTCTATGCAATGGGTCAGTGGGCTTCTATCGACGACCACACCCCCAAGGAGGACGACCACTGGACAGTTGTTCCTATGCCTAAAGATCCTAACAACAACACCTATTATCAGTCCACCACTCCTCACACCTATATGTGGGTAAAAGGTTCTACCAAGAAAGACGCCTACAAGTGCTGGCTGGAGTGCGCAAGAAGCATTTACACCGAGGACACCTACTATCAGGCACAGAAAGACAAATTCTTTGTCAGCAACCCCTACTATTCTGAGCAGAACTACGACCTGGTAAACGAAGAACTGCTTTCCAACAAGTTCGTTCAGGTATACGACATGGGCTGCGGACTGACTCCTGAGCTTTCGGACGACGACCACGCTACCACTCCTACCAAGGAAGCTATCATCTCCTATATGTATTCTTCTGTAAGTAAGGTAGACGAGGAAACTCAGTCTCAGTTCACATGGACTCAGCTGAAGTCGGCTTACTCCGGAACTATCCAGTCTGAGCTTGACAAGTTCAACGCTTCCTATGCTGAATTTATAAAGAACAATCCGTAATTGGTCAAAGCTTCACGACCTTATGAATTGCCGCTCCCGAATAAGGGGGCGGTTTTTCTTTGGGGCGGTTTTCCTTCGGCGGCGGACTTTCTCAGGGAAAAGCTTTTGCTTTATGATGATTTTTTTATTAAGTTATCATAAAACTATCACAATAGTAAGTATAATAGGTATTGTGAACAAAGTGACTCAGCGATCCATATTATTTTCTCCATAATACAGATAAACGGCATCAGCAGCCCCCCGCTGGTGTCGTTTTCTTTTAGGAAAAACATCGCCCCGACAGTTTTTGAGCTGTCGGGGCATTTGTGTTCTTGCATATAATGTCGGGATATCCCGACCTGGGCTTTACTTTCCGTACTTTTTGTAACCGGGGTGCTTTCCGGTAAATCCGTACTGCGGTCTCATTCCGATAAGACGGTCTATGTTCTCCCTGGAAATGTCTTTAACGCCGCCTAAAAGCCTTGCTACAAGGGATATCTTCGCCTGATGCTCCAGAGTCTCCATTCGGAAGTAAGCAGTCATCAGGTCTGCGCCTACCGCCAATGCGCCGTGATTTTCAAGAAGCATAACGTCATGTTCCTTAAGATACGGTCCTATGGCTTCGGGGACTTCGTCTGTGGACGGCGTTCCGTAAGGGGTCAAAGGCACGGAACCTATAGCCATCACCGTCTCGATCATGCAGTAATCGTCCATCGGAAGATGAGCGCAGGCAAACCCTGTTGCCACCGGTGGGTGGGCGTGAACTACCGCCCCCACGTCAGCCCTTTCATTGTAACACTTCATGTGCATTTTCACCTCTGACGACGGTCTGAATCCCTCAGCCGCTTCGACGACGTTGAAGCCGCCGCCAATAAGCCCTATATTCTCCGTGGTAATGTAAGCTTTGCTCACACCTGTCTGAGTGGCAAGATACAGCCCCTCCCCGACCTTTACGGTAACGTTGCCGTCATTTGCCGCCGCCCAGCCTTGCTGCCACATTTTGCGGCAAATATCCACCATTTGTTCCTTGATTTTCTCGTACATAATTTTCTTTCTTTCCCGGCAGACGCCGTTAAGTTCATATTCCTGCTTCAAGGTCTTTGCCGTAAACTTTCAGCATATCCTCCCAACTGTCAAAGTCCTTGTACCACAAACTGCACACGCCGCTGATATCCTCTTTATCAGTACCAAACGTCATATACGGATAATGATCTACTATTTTTTTGTATTCGTTTGTAAGAACAGCGTTTCTCACTTCCAGCATTTCTTCGCTCCAGGTGGGATTTTCTTCGGCAAACTCTTTTCTTTCCGTTTCTATATACGACTTGTTTATGACAGGTTCTCTGGCACATTCCAGAAACGCCGGAATATTCTCCTTGTTCGGGCTTCCGCTTACTGCCGACAAACAGTCCGGCTCGCAGCCGACGGCAAGCAGTTTTCCGTCCAGCGACGGTACGGGAACTATCCCCCAGTCGTCTTCCTCTCCGGGAGCTAAAGGTCCGCTGAAAGCCCATTCTCCTATCATGTAAAACAAATTCCCGTAGAAAAACGCATCTTCTGCGCTGCCTACCCATGAAGTTTCTATCAGACCGGCTTTGTTGTAAAGCTCCCCGACCTTGTCCATCACGGTAGCCAGCGTTTCATCTCTGCCGTTGAATTTAACTCCGCCGCCGCTGTTAGTGAAAAATCCCGTGCCGTTCGCACCTGCAAAGCCGCCGGTAATATATCCGCATAGAGCGGTTTTTTTACCTGAAGAAGCCCTGTACGCTTCCATCATTTCTATCATGGCGTCCATGTTCCATTCGCCGGACTTCCACAGGTCGTAAGGGTCGTCAAGAGCGTTTTCATATATCTTTTTCTTGTCGTAACAAACATAGCAGGTGGGGTAAGACCTGAACGGCAGAGCATACAAGCCCCCATCGAAAACATACGATATTGCCACATCTTTTATGCCTTTCCAGCGGTCGCTGTCAAGGTCAACAAAGTCGTCCATCGGCTGGTAGATCCACCGTTTCACGCTCACCGGCTTGAAGCTGCAATAGGTCAGGTCAGGGGAGTCCCCTGAGACCACCCTGATAGCAAGTTCATCGTAAAAATTACTTTCATTTACGTTATCAACAGTAACTTCACCGCCGTTTTGCTCGTAAAACCCTATCACATCGTCCAGCTGCCACTGGTTTTGCACCATAATATTTATCTTTCCAATGCTCTTGCCCGACAAAGCCGACCTGAGCGTTCCGCCGCTGCCTGCTTCTACGTCCTTGTCAGGCGGCAGCGTCTGAGGGAAAGTTGATGCTGCTGTAACTGTCGCAGCTGCCGTAGTTTCCGCAGCAGTGGTGGTAGTTGGAGCTGCAGTCGTTGTGGTAGTCGCCGCCGTTGTGGTAACTTTCTCCCCGAAAGTCTCAGGTGCGACGGTGGCTTCCGCAGCGGCGGAACTCTTTTGCTCCTGAGAGGAGCTTTCCTCCGACGTTATGCTCTTGTCGGCACACCCAGCCGAAAAAGCCATTATCACAGCGGCTGCCAAAGCTGAAATTTTACGGAAATTTCTCATTCTTATTTTTCCTCCCCTTTTGCGGAACGCCTGTTTCCGTCTTTGTCAAATTCCTTTTTCAAAGCCGAACCGGTCATGAAAATTATTGCAAACAAAACTATGATCTGTACCGCCTCTATGAATATTCCGCCGTAACTGACCACATCGCTGCCAAAGTGAAAGAAATACGCCATCAGTCCCACCGAAGCCGCCAGCATCACCGCTCCGAACTTTACCATCAGTTTTCCGCTGTAAACGTGAGCAAACTTCCAGGTCTCCTCATTTTTCATTGACATAGCCGTTCTGAATCCGAACACGCCGTTTATTTTCGAGGGGATATTCTTTATGAACATTCCCCCAAAAACTATCATTGCCAGCGGCAGAATAAGCGTCATAGACAGCATAAATATCCAGTATCCCATTACCCTTTAGTTCCTCCTCGTTATTATAAACGCCGTATTGCGGCATTTTTCAGCGACTCCTCATACGGCGGAAGGCATATGCCTTTTTCAGTAACTATAGCGGTTATCAGTTTTCCGTCGGTAATGTCAAACGCCGGATTTACGCATTTTACCCCTTTCGGAGCGATCTGCCTGTCAAAGTAAAGCCCGGCGACTTCCCATTCGTCACGCTGCTCGATAACTATATCCTCTCCGCTCTTGCAGGAAAGATCTATTGTCGGCGACGGGCAGAACACATAAAACGGTACGCCGTAATATTTAGCTGCTATAGCTGCGGTGGAAGTCCCCACCTTGTTGGCGGTGTCGCCGTTGGCAGCTACCCTGTCGCAGCCTACAAAGACCGCATTTATCGCTCCGCTTCTCATAAGCTGCGCCGCTGCCGAATCGCACGCCAGACTGACTTCTGCGCCGGCGTTCATAAGCTCAAACGCCGTCAGTCTTGCCCCCTGCAAAAGCGGTCTGGTCTCGTCCACAAAGCAGTGGAACTTCATGCCCTTTTCCAGCCCCAGAATTATCGGACCCAGCCCTGTGCCGTACCTGCTTGTCGCCAGCGGACCGGCGTTGCAGTGGGTAAGTATCCCGTCCCCGTCCTTTATGAGAGTCAGTCCGTTTTCCGCTATTTTTCGGCAGATCTCCGTGTCCTCATCGTATATTTTCTGAGCAAGGGCTTTCAGTTTTGCCGCAATTTCCTTTGGTTTTCCCTCAGTATCGCCCATTGCGCAGTTCATCATGCGTTTAGCCGCCCAGGAGAGATTCACCGCCGTGGGTCTGGCTTGTGCAATAATTTCCGCCTGCCTGCTCAGTTCTTCCAGAAACGCTCTGCTGTCCTGACATTCCTCCGCAAGCTTCCCTGCGATAACTGCAATGCCCATTGCTGCGGCTATCCCGATCGCCGGTGCGCCCCTGACCTTCATCAGCTTTATCGCCCCGACTATCTCTTCGCAGCTGTCATACTCCTCGTAGACCACCTCGCCGGGCAGCCTTGTCTGGTCAAGCGCTCTGAGCTTTTTTCCATCGCTGCTGAAAGAAAGATTTCTAAGCTCCATATTCTTCTCCCAGACCTCTTATTATTCCGCTCACCAGCTGCCTGAACTTTTCTGCTGTGCGGTCGGCGGTCTCCTTGACTTCCTTGTGAGTAAGCGGCTTGTCGGTCATTCCGCAGGCTAGGTTCGAGATACAGGAAATGCCGCAGATACGCATTTTCATGTGATTTGCCGCAATAGCTTCTATCGCCGTGGACATTCCCACTGCGTCTGCGCCCAACGTCCGGTACATTCTTATTTCAGCCGGACTTTCATAAGACGGCCCTGCCGTCTGAAGATATACCCCCTGTTTCAGTGAGATACCCAGCCTTTCCGCCGTTTTAAGAGCCAATTCCCTGAGCTTTTTGTCGTAAACTTCCGACATATCTGGAAATCTCACTCCCAGCCGGTCTATATTCCTGCCGGCAAGGGGATTTACCACAAAAGAAGCGATATGGTCGGTGATGAGCATAAGGTCTCCCGGCTGGAAGTCAAAGTTCACGCCGCCTGCCGCATTAGTAAGTATAAGGGTCTCTGCGCCCATAAGCTTCATCAGCCTGACCGGCAGCACCACATCTTCGGCGGCATACCCCTCGTACAAGTGAACTCTTCCCTGCATCATCACCACAGGCACGCCCTCCACATATGCAAAGACGAATCTTCCCCGGTGTCCCTCCACTGTGGAGACCGGAAATTCCGGTATCTCCGAGTAGGGTATTTCCCCTTTTATCTCCAGTCCGTCGGCGTAACCGCCCAGTCCCGAACCCAATATCAGCGCAATTTTCGGCACAAACGGCAGTCTGTTCTTTATTTCATCAAATTTTTTCATCAGCTCATTGTAACTTTCACTCATCGTCATTCCGCCTTTCGTTTTGTTAATTATAACACTTTTTTCACCTTTAAGCAATAGGTCGGAAAAATTTTAGCGGACAAAAAAAGACCCGCAGGGAACTTCCTTATGGGTCTTTCTCAAGATCAAATTTATCAAACCAGCTGGATTATTGCCATTTCAGCTGCGTCTCCACGGCGGGGACCTATCTTCACGATCTTGGTATAACCGCCGTTTCTCTCGGCATAACCGGGAGCGATCTCGTCAAAGAGCTTCTTTGCAACGCTTTCCTTAGTGATGTAAGCCAGCGCCTGTCTCTTGGAATGAAGGTCTCCGGCTTTGCCCAAGGTTATCATTTTTTCAGCCATCGAGCTTACTTCCTTAGCTCTTGCTACAGTTGTTTCGATCTTACCGTTTTCCAGCAGGTAAGTTACCATAGCCCTGAGCATTGCTTTTCTGTGGTCAGTGGCTCTTCCCAGCTTTCTAGTACCTGGCATAGATATTCACTCCTTTTAATTATCTTGTTCGGAGCTAAGGTCATAACCCAGCGATCTGAGCTTCTCCTTAACTTCCTCGAACGACTTCTTTCCGAGGTTTCTCACCTTCATCATTTCCTCCTCGGACTTCTCGATCAGGTCGTTCACTGTATTTATCCCCGCACGTTTCAGGCAGTTGAACGAACGCACGGATAAGTCAAGTTCCTCAATGGTCATCTCAAGGACTTTTTCTTTTCCCTTATCGTCTTTTTCTACCATCATCTCAACTGCGCCCGCCTCTTCGGACAGGTCTATGAAGAGATTCAGATGCTCAGTGAGGAGTTTGGCTGACATTGAGACAGCTTCCTTTGCAGAAATAGTTCCGTCAGTCCAGATCTCGATTATCAGTCTGTCGTAGTCGGTTATCTGACCCACACGGGTATTTTCCACCGTGTAGTTTACTTTCAGCACCGGTGTATAGATGCTGTCCATAACGATAACACCGATAGGAACGTTCTGCATTGTTGCCTTGTTCTTTTCAGCGGAAACGTAGCCTCTTCCCCGGTCGAGAACTATCTCCATATTAAGTTTTGCTCCCATGCCCAAGGTAGCTATATGCATATCCGGCACAAGGATATCCACTTCAGAGTCGGTCTTGATATCGCCGGCTGTAACTTCACATTCGCCCTCCGCCTCGATATAAACGGTCTTAGGACCATCGCAGTGAAGTTTTGCCGTCAGTCCTTTAAGGTTCAGGACGATCTCCGTAACATCTTCCTTTACTCCGGGGATAGTTGAAAACTCATGTTGTATCCCGTCTATCTTGACAGAAGTCACCGCAACTCCGGGAAGTGACGACAGCAATACTCTTCTGAGGCTGTTGCCGAGAGTGATACCGTATCCTCTCTCCAGCGGTTCGAGCATGAATTTTCCGTAAGTGCCGTTGCTTTTGAGTTCAAGTATTTCTATTTCAGGCTTTTCGATTTTTTCCAGCATTTAAAACCCTCCCGTTTTAAAACTATAGGTGTGTTTAACGAATGGATCACGGATAAAATTCCCATTCAAAAGGCTATGCAGCCATAAAGCCCCTGCCTTTTGCATATCGGACCGGCTTTCCGAAGTCGTTGTTAAGGAAAGCACGCTCCTTTCGGGAAACAATGCTGCGTCGATTATTTCGAGTACAACTCAACGATGAGGTGCTCTTCGATCTCGTAATCAAGGTCGTCCTTCACGGGAAGTCTTACTACCTTTGCGCTGAGAGCGTCCTTATCCATATCGAGCCAGGTAGGTACAAGTCGTCCGGCGGTAGCCTCGACTATTTCCTTGAACTTCACGCTCTTCTTGGATTTTTCTCTGAGAGATATAACATCTCCCTCTTTTATCCTGTAGGAAGGAATATCTACTCTCTTTCCGTTTACGTCAAAATGTCCGTGAACGACAAGCTGTCTTGCTTCTCTTCTGGTCATTGAAAGTCCCATTCTGAAAACCACGTTATCCAGTCTGGATTCAAGCATTGTCAGAAGGTTAGCGCCGCTCTGTCCTTCCATCTTTGCGGCAAGCTCAAAATAGTGATGGAACTGTTTTTCAAGCACGCCGTAAATGAATTTCAGCTTCTGTTTTTCCTTCAGCTGAAGTCCGTATTCAGATACTTTTTTTCTTTTATTGGCATTAGGGTCACGTTTAGTTTCCTTGCCCACGCCCATTACCATAGGGCTTATACCGAGAGCCTTGCATCTTTTAAGGATCGGTTCTCTGCTTACTGCCATAGATCAATTCCTCCGTTTTCTAATCAGTATCGGGTCTTAAAGCTTTGCTTTTACCCGACTTTGAGTAAACTTTTCAAAACTCAAATCGTCTGTTATACACGTCTTCTCTTAGGCGGACGGCAGCCGTTGTGAGGGATAGGAGTTACATCTTTTATAAGGCGAACTTCCAGCTCCTCAGTCTGAAGCGCTCTGATAGCTGCTTCTCTGCCTGCTCCGGGTCCTTTTACGAACACTTCCACTGTTTTAAGACCGTGTTCCTTAGCTGCTCTTGCGGCAACTTCCGCTGCTGTCTGTGCTGCGAAAGGTGTTGATTTCTTAGATCCTCTGAATCCAAGTCCACCTGCCGAAGCCCAAGAGATAGCATTTCCCTGCATATCGGTTATCGTCACTATCGTGTTATTGAAAGTGGACTGGATATGGACCTGTCCCTGTTCGATATTCTTTCTCTCACGGCGGCGGCGAATAGCTGTTTTCTTTTTAGCCTGAGCCATTGTTCATACCCTCCCTTACTTCTTCTTGTTTGCGATAGTCTTAACCGGGCCTTTGCGGGTCCTGGCGTTAGTCTTGGTCCTCTGACCTCTTACGGGGAGTCCCTTTCTGTGGCGGAGACCTCTGTAGCATCCGATCTCGGTAAGTCTCTTGATATTAAGGGCGACATTTCTTCTCAGGTCGCCTTCAACCGTCAGATTCTTGTCGATATACTCACGCAGCTTGGATACGTCGTCCTCCGACAGATCCTTAACTCTTGTATCAGGATCTACTCCTGTTGCGGCAAGGATCTTTCCCGCTGTTTTCTGACCGATCCCGTAGATATATGTCAGTCCTATCTCAACTCTTTTATCTCTGGGAAGGTCGATTCCGGCAATACGAGCCATAATTTAACTGCACCTCCATTTTTCGTAAGTCAGCCCTGACGCTGTTTATGCTTAGGATTTTCGCAAATTACCATTACTTTTCCTTTGCGCTTGATAACCTTGCATTTTTCACACATAGGCTTAACTGAAGGTCTTACTTTCATTGAAATACCTCCTTAGATCTTTAACAATTGCGTTGTTACTTAGTTCTCCAGGTTATTCTTCCTTTTGACAGGTCATAGGGTGACATTTCCACTCTGACCTTATCTCCGGGAACGATACGAATGTAATTCATTCTGAGTTTTCCTGATACATGGCCGAGGATAACGTGACCGTTTTCCAGTTCCACCTTGAACATTGCGTTAGGCAGAGCTTCCAGCACTGTTCCCTCAACTTCTATAGCGTCTTCCTTTGACATGATGATACCTCCCTTTAAAACAGTTACCGGCTGTTAGCTTCGGGTCTCAAGCTCATTCAGCAGCTTTCTCAGTTTCCTGTTCGTAAGCTCTCCGACGTCTGCCGCCATGTGCGTGGGTGAAATGTGCTTTATGTTTTTAACTTTCGGCTTTTCCAGTTTTCTTTTCCTGCCGTCTGCTATTTTCACAAAGCCGTCGTGAAGATCCACCGCAACGAAGTAGGAATCCTTATCACGACCGGCACAGGCTCTGACTATCGAACCGATCTTTATTTCCACAATGTCAGCCTCCTAGATGCGGGTCAGTATAACTGCTCCCTCTGCTGTTACGGCAACAGTGTGTTCAAAATGTGCGGAAGGCGATCCGTCTCTGGTCTTGACGGTCCACTTATCGGGCATGACTTTTATTGCGGCTGTACCCATATTTATCATTGGTTCTATTGCTATCACCATACCAGCCTGAAGTCTCAGCCCATGTCCTTCCTTTCCGTAATTGGGCACCTCCGGTTCTTCGTGGAGGTCCTTTCCCACTCCGTGTCCCACATACTGTCTCACAACGGAGTAGCCGTTCTGTTCGTTATGGCGGGCGATCGCCGCACCAATATCCCCAAGTCTTGTACCGGGTCTCACCATATCTATTGCAAGATACAGGCTTTCCTCGGTAGACTTCATAAGGTCAAGGACTTTCTTATCCACGTTTCCCACTGCGAAAGTCTTTGCAGAATCGCCGTGGTAGCCGTCGATATAAGCCCCCACGTCCACGGAGACTATATCTCCGTCAAGGATCTTTCTTCCGGAAGGGATCCCGTGAATCACCTCGTCGTTCACCGAAATGCACGCCGAAGCCGGAAACCCGCCGTACCCAAGAAAAGAAGGTCTTGCGCCGTGGGAGGTAATGAACCTGCGTATGACCCCGTCAAGCTCCAGAGTAGTCATACCCGGGCGGATAGCTTCCTCTGCCGCTTTCAGAGCGCCTGCGGTTATTGCACCTGCCCTGCGCATTTTTTCTATTTCGCTGTTTGATTTGATAACTACCATTTTATCCCTCGATAGCTGCAAGAGTCAATTTTGAGGTCTCTTCGATACCTTCCTGTCCTTCAACGGTCACCAGCTTGCCCTGTTTAGCGTAGTAATCTTTCAGGGGAGCTGTTTTTTCGTGATAGGTCTTGAGCCTGTCGAGAACCGTAGCGGGTTCGTCGTCCTTGCGGATAACTGTCTTACCGCCGCAGGCGTCGCAGATACCTTCCACCTTAGTGGGCTTAAAGTCCACATGATAGGAATTTCCGCAGCTTTCGCATACACGTCTGCCGGAAAGTCTCTGCTGTATCTTTTCATCGGCAACGCTTATCTCGACAACTTTATCAATAGTGACTCCCATAGCGTCCAGAGCCTCAGCCTGAGGAACTGTTCTCGGGAAGCCGTCCAGGATAAAACCGTTCTGAGCGTCAGGCTCTTTGATCCTGTCTTTCAGGATACCGATAACTATTTCATCGGAGACCAGGTCTCCGGCGTCCATAGCCGCTTTAGCCTTCAGACCGTACTCTGTTCCTGCCTTTACTGCTGCCCTGAGCATATTTCCGGTGGAAATTGCAGGGATATTCAGTTCTTTACAGATGATCTCAGCCTGTGTACCTTTACCGGCGCCTGGTGCGCCAAGAAGAATAAGGTTCATATTAACGCTCCTTTCTTACTCTAAGAATCCCTTGTGGTGACGCATCATCATCTGAGACTCCAATGCTCTTACTGTCTCAAGCGCAACGCTTACCACGATAAGGATAGAAGTTCCGCCCAAGGCGATATTGAGGTTTGCAAACTTTGCAAACAAGATAGGGATTATTGCGATTATTCCCAGGAAGAACGCACCGAACAGAGTCAGTTTGGAAAGTATTCTTGAAATAAAGTCCGAAGTAGGTTTACCGGGACGTATTCCGGGGATACCGCCGTTGTTCTGTCTCAGGTTGTTAGCGATCTCGATGGGGTTATACTGCATTGAAACGTAGAAATAGTTGAATCCGATTATCAGCAGGAAATAGATTATTGCATATACCGGGTGTGTATAGCTGAACCAGTTAAGGATATGGATATACACTTTTCCCAGGAAGGAATCCTGGTGTGCCGCAGGGTCTATGAACATTCTCAGTGTAGACGGCAGCGACACGAATGCGCTTGCGAAGATTATAGGCAGCACGCCGCTCATGGTGATCTTTATAGGAATGTAGGAGGACTGTCCGCCGTACATTTTATTCCCCACAACTCTTTTAGCGTACTGGATAGGTATTCTTCTTTCGGCGTTATTCATAAAGATTATGAATGCGATCATCAGCAGGAAGATAACTCCCACTATGAACACCAGCAGCATCTGAGAAGCCTTTTTGCTCTCTATTGCCGCAGCCACCAGCGAGACCACCGAAGATGGTGTTCTTGCGATGATACCTGCAAAAAGTATCATTGAGATACCGTTGCCTATTCCCTTTTCATTGATCTGGTCTCCCAGCCAAATGATAAGCGATGCGCCTGCTGTGAAGCAGGTGATAATAACTATTTCTGCGAACACTTTAGAAAAGCCCTGTGTGTAATTTACTGCGCCTGCTTTTTTAAGTGTCAGGTAGTACGCCCACGACTGGAACACTGCTATTGCCAGCGAAGCATACTTTGTGATCTTATTCAGTTTCTTTCTGCCCTCGCCGCCCTCTTTGGAGAGTCTCTCCAGGGGAGGAAGCGCATATGTGAGCAGCTGGATAATGATCTGTGCATTGATATAAGGTCCGATAGAAAGCGCCAGCAAGGTCGCCTTTGAGAAGTTATCACCGGAGAGCATATTCAGGTAGCCGAATATAGTTCCGTTCTCATTGGAGCTGAACCATGCCTGAAGCGCAGCGGAATCCAGAAACGGCACAGGTATAGCTCCGCCGATCCTGAAGATTATGATGATGAACAGCGTAAACAGTAGTTTTTTCCTCAGATCCTGTACTTTCCAGGCATTACGAAGTGTTTCAAACACGCTTACATCACCTCGACCTTCCCGCCTGCCTTTTCAATCTTTTCCTTTGCCGCAGCTGAAAACTTAGCGGCTTTTACGGTAAGTTTCTTGGTAAGTTCGCCGTTTCCGAGAACTTTTACTCCTGCCATTTCCTTTTTGATAAGTCCGGCAGCCTTCATAAGCTCGGTATCAACGACGATTCCGTCATTGAACTTTTCCAGATCGGAAACGTTCACTACTGCGTATTCCTCTCTGAAGATGTTATTGAATCCTCTTTTCGGGATCCTCATTGTCATTCTTGTCTGACCGCCCTCGAAGCCGGGTTTTACTCCGCCGCCTGAGCGTGCGTTCTGTCCCTTATGGCCTTTTCCGGCAGTTTTTCCCCAGCCTGAGCCATGTCCTCTTCCGATCCTCTTAGGACCTTTCTTAGAACCCTCAGCCGGTGCTAATTCGTGCAGTTTCATTGATTCGCACCTCCTTGCCTTATTCTTCGGTCACTTTAATAAGGTGAGATATTTTTCTGATCTTTCCCTGTGTCTGCGGGTTATCAGGCTGAACGGTAGTTCCGCCTATTTTTCTCAGACCAAGAGAATGAGCTGTAGCTATCTGGTCTTTTTTCCTGTCGTTAAGGCTCTTGACCAGTGTTATTTTCAGATTAGCCATTCCGGCGCCCTCCTTAGCCTAAAATTTCCTTGACAGTCTTGCCTCTCTTTGCGGCAACTTCGTCTGCCGATCTTACTGATGCAAGGCCATTCACCGTGGCTCTTACTACGTTGCAGGGATTATTTGAACGCAGCGACTTAGTTCTGATATCCTTGATACCTGCCATCTCGATGACCGCTCTGACAGGTCCTCCTGCGATAACTCCGGTACCGGGTGCGGCAGGTCTCATAAGAACTTCGCCAGCTCCGAACTTGCCCACGATCTCGTGAGGAATTGTTGTTCCTTTAAGCGAGACCTTCACCAGGTTTTTCTTTGCGTCCTCGATACCCTTGCGGATAGCGTCGGGAACTTCGCTGGATTTACCCAGTCCGAATCCTACTATGCCGTTTCCGTCTCCCACTACTATCAGTGCGGAAAACTTCATTATACGTCCGCCTTTAACAGTTTTTGATACTCTGTTTATAGCAACGACTTTTTCACTAAGTTCAAGTGCAGAAGCATCTATTAAAGCCAAAAGTTATACCCTCCTTTTTAGAACTTGAGTCCGCCCTCACGGGCTCCGTCTGCCAACTCTTTCACACGTCCGTGATAAAGGTATCCGCCTCTGTCGAAAACCACTTCGCTGATACCCTTTTCTGCTGCGTGTTTTGCGATAAGCTCTCCGACCTTCTTTGCTCCGTCCTTATTAGAGCCGTTTCCCTCGAAATCCTTAGAAAGGCTCGATGCTGAACAAAGGGTAACTCCGTTCACGTCGTCTATGAGCTGTGCATAAATATGCTTTGCGGAGCGGAATACGTTAAGGCGGGGACACTCGGGAGTTCCCGATACTTTCGCACGGACTCTGGTATGTCTTTTTGCTCTTGCCGCTGCTCTGTCTACCTTTTTCACCATAGCAATTTCACTCCTTTTAATTATTTCTTGCTGCCCTTACCGGCCTTACCTTCCTTGCGAATGATATGTTCATTCTCATAGCGGATACCCTTGCCCTTGTAAGGTTCAGGCGGTCTTTTTTCTCTTATCTCGCAGGCGAACTGACCCACTTCCTGCTTATCTATTCCCGACACCACGATAGTGTTTGCGTTGGGAACTTCTATTTTGATGCTGTCAGTCTCTGGAATGACTACCTGGTGGGAAAATCCCAGGTTCATAACAAGGTCCT
This sequence comes from uncultured Clostridia bacterium, assembly GCA_947631585.1. GTDB lineage: Bacteria > Bacillota > Clostridia > Oscillospirales > Ruminococcaceae > JAAZZIT01. Next base: position 3,954 of record CANRLY010000009.1, on the reverse strand, counting down.
TGCCCTGTTTTGCCGCCCTGTAACCGATACCTTCGATCACCAGCGTCTTTGAATATCCGTTGGTAACTCCGTCCACCATATTAGCTATAAGCGTTCTGGTAAGTCCGTGAAGGGACTTATGCAGCTTATCCTCTGTAGGACGGCTAACAACGATCTCTCCGTTTTCCAGCTTGATCATCATATCCTTGTGGAATGTTTTCTCAAGCGTGCCTTTCGGTCCTTTTACGGAAACCACGTTTCCCTCGCCGATATTTACTTCAACTCCGGCAGGAACACCGATTGGCTTTATACCGATTCTTGACATACTGCGGTCCTCCTTACCAGACAAATGCGAGAACTTCTCCGCCTACGTTAAGTTCCCTTGCCTTTTTATCTGTTACTATGCCTTTAGAGGTCGAAACGATGGCTATGCCCAGTCCTTTCATTACCTTCGGCATATCTTCACAGCTTGAATATATTCTCAAGCCGGGCTTTGAAACTCTTCTGAGCCCTGTTATCACAGAAGCGTTGTTCTCGTCGTATTTAAGAGTGATCCTGATTATTCCCTGTTTTCCGTCATCAATCACCTGAAATCCCTTCAGATATCCCTCGTCCACCAGGATCTGGGTTATGGACTTCTTCACATTTGATGCAGGAACGTCTACTGTTGCGTGCTTAGCAGTATTTGCATTACGGATCCTTGTCAGTAAATCTGCTATTGTATCAGTGATCTGCATACTGTGTAACCTCCTTTACTGAATTTTTTACCAGCTTGCCTTCTTAACTCCCGGGATCTGACCGTCATGAGCCAATTCTCTGAAGCAGATACGGCATATGCCGAACTTTCTCAGATAAGCGTGAGGTCTTCCGCAGATCTTGCATCTGTTGTAAGCACGAGTCGAATACTTTGGCGTTTTCTGCTGTTTGTTTATCATAGCCTTTTTTGCCATTTCACTTATCCTCCTCTTTATCTTACTTTGCGAACGGAGCGCCCATGAGTTCGAGCAGCTCTTTTGCTTCTTCGTCGGTCTTAGCCGTGGTGATGAAGTTTATATCCATTCCACGGACCTTATCGATCTTATCGTATTCGATCTCAGGGAATATGAGCTGTTCCTTTACGCCGGTGGAATAGTTTCCTCTTCCGTCGAAGGAGTTTGCGTTGATTCCTCTGAAGTCACGAACACGGGGAAATGCGATGTTGAAAAGTCTGTCAACGAATTCGTACATCTTTTCAGCTCTCAGGGTGACCTTCACGCCTATGATCTGACCTTCCCTGAGTTTAAAGTTTGCCACAGACTTCTTTGAGCGGCACACAACGGGCTTCTGTCCGGTGATAGCTGCCAGGTCGTTCATTATTGCCTCGATGACCTTTGTGTTATCCTTATCCGCACCGCAGCCTACGTTGATGACTACCTTATCCAGTTTCGGGATCTGCATCACGTTTTTGTAGCCGAATTTTTTCATCATAGCAGGAGCTACGCTGCTAACGTAATATTCTTTAAGTCTAGCCATTGCGTTTTCTCCTCCTTAAAATTCCTTGCCGCAGTTCTCGTGTCTGCAAACTCTTACCGACTTGCTTTTTCCGTCCTTGCCCTCAACTATTTTGTGAGCAGGTCTGGTAGGCTTGCCGCAGCTGGGGCAGACTGCCATTACCTTGCAGGCATACATAGCGGCTTCCGCCTTTACTATTCCGCCTGCTTCGCCCTGACGTCTGGGCTTAACGTGTTTGGTGACCATATTAAGGCCTTCCACGATAACTTTGTTTTCCTTTGGCGATACCTGAAGGACTTTTCCCTTCTTGCCCTTATCTCTTCCGGAGAGAACGACCACAGTGTCGCCTGTTTTTATGTGCATATCATTCATTGGTCGCACCTCCATCAAAGCACTTCCGGAGCCAGTGAGAGTATCTTCATGTAATCTTTCTCACGAAGTTCTCTTGCCACCGGTCCAAAAATACGAGTTCCTCTCGGGTTCTTGTCTTCTCTTATGATTACTGCTGCGTTCTCGTCGAAGCGTATATAAGTCCCGTCCTCACGGCGGAGACCCTTAGCTGAACGTACTATTACTGCCTTGACAACGTCGCCTTTCTTAACAACGCCGCCCGGTGTTGCTTTCTTGACCGAAGCAACCACTACGTCGCCGATATTTGCATACTTTCTGCGTGTTCCGCCCAACACTCTTATGCACATAAGTTCTTTTGCTCCGGTGTTGTCGGCAACTTTGAGGTAAGTCTGCATCTGTATCACAGCGAGTTCCTCCTTTCACACTTTTCCTGCACGGACCTCCGGCAGGGTGCTGTTGAATTTTGATTATTTTGCCTTTTCAAGGACCTTTACAAGACGCCATCTCTTATCCTTGGAGAGTGGTCTGGTCTCCATTACCTCGACTGTATCTCCGATATGGCACTCATTGTTCTCATCGTGTGCTTTAAGCTTAACGGTCCTCTTGATGATCTTCTTATACAGAGGGTGCGAAACGTTGTCCTTGATGGCAACGACTATTGTTTTATCCATCTTATCGGAAACAACTATACCCACTCTGGTTTTTCTCAGATTTCTTTCGATCATAGCCGCATCCTCCCTTCGTTACTGCTGTGCGCCGGATTCTTGCTGGCGAAGAAAAGTTTTGATGCGAGCAATATCCTTTTTGACTGCCTTCATTCTCAGCGGATTGTCCAACTGGTTCACGGCGTGCTGGAAACGAAGATTGAAAAGTTCCGCTTTAAGTTCTCCCAGTTTCTCATTGAGTTCTGCGGGAGACATATCTCTTATTTCGCTGGTCTTCATTATTGCTCACCACCCATTTCCTCAGCTTCTTTTTTCACAAATCTGCATTTTACCGGCAGCTTGTGCATTGCAAGTCTCATCGCCTCTCTGGCGACTTCCTCGGTAACTCCTGCGATCTCGAACATTACTCTTCCCGGTTTTACTACAGCCACCCAATACTCAGGCGAGCCTTTTCCTGAACCCATTCGGGTCTCTGCCGGCTTTTCGGTGACCGGCTTATCCGGAAAGATCTTGATCCAGACCTGTCCGCCTCTCTTGATGTATCTTGTCATAGCGATACGAGCGGCTTCTATCTGGTTTGAGGTTATCCATGCCGGAGTTGTTGCCTGAAGTCCGTACTCACCGTATGTGACTACATTTCCTCTGGTCGCCTTACCGGTCATGCGTCCTCTGTGGACTCTTCTGTACTTTACTCTCTTAGGAAGCAGCATTATTTGTTCCCTCCTTCTCTGTTTTCTCTGGGACGGCGTGCAGGTCTCCTGTCGTCGTTCCTGTTGCTGCGGCGTTTTCTGTCGGGTTTATCGGCTGCCTGTCTGTTTGCAGAAGGAGCGACTTCTCCCTTGAGGACTTCTCCTCTGTAGATCCACACCTTTACGCCTATACGTCCGTAAGTGGTATGAGCCTCAGCAGTTCCATAGTCGATATCCGCCCTTATTGTCTGAAGGGGGATAGTTCCCTCGTGGTAGGTCTCCGCTCTTGCGATCTCAGCTCCGCCGAGACGTCCGGAAACTCTGGTCTTGATACCCTTAGCTCCCAGCTTCATAGCCCTGCCGATAGCCTGTTTTGTAGCTCTTCTGAAAGAGATCCTGTTTTCCAGATCCAGAGCTATTTTTTCTGCCACCAGCTGAGCGTTCAGATCGGGCGATTTGACCTCGATTATATTGATAGAAACGCTCTTTCCGATCTTCTTTTCGATATTTGCTCTGAGCTTTTCTATCTCAGCTCCGCCTCTTCCGATCACGAGACCCGGCTTTGCGCAGTGAATGTGTATCTTCACCTTATCTGCGTACCTTTCGATCTCGATACGGGGTATCCCTGCGGAATACAGTGATTTTTTGATATAATTCCTGATGTTGTAATCTTCAACCAGTGTATCGCCGAAAGTGCTTTTGCCTGCAAACCAACGGGAATCCCAATCTCTGATTATTCCGACACGAAGTCCGTGCGGATTAACTTTCTGGCCCATAGT
>CANRLY010000008.1 GCA_947631585.1 uncultured Clostridia bacterium | reverse complement strand
TACGTCTGCAACGCCACGGCAAACGACGGCTATCTGACCCTGGACGGCTGCGAATATTTGGGAGACAGCTTCACGGAACTGGACACGGAGGCAAGGTCTGACCAGATGTCAAATCCCGTCCATATCCAGCAGGCAAGCCTTGTGCCGGAGCAGTCGGACATAGATCACGGAGAGTTCTCACTGAACACCGCCGACTTCATCACAAAGGTCAAGGACGGAAAAATATCCGTCTGCACCGCCGACGGAAAGAACGAGACTGTTCTTGATAACGGCGAGACCCTGAAAGACGGCGGCAGGATAATTTGCTGCTACGACCTCTCAGACACGGCGGTATTCCCGATAAAAGGGGAAAAATACAAGTACAGCATTGTGACGGTCTCCGACAACGGCAGCGGTCCGGTAAAGGTCGTGCCTATAGATCTTGAAAAGCTCCTTGACGAAGAAGCTATAGGTCTTAACGATAAGATAAGCGGAACAAAATTCGGCGATCAGCTGCTATTCTCTGCGCATACCAACGACCATGGGGCAGATATAAGACTCGATCTTGTAAACGGCATATATGTGACCGCAGATGAGCCGGATAACAACAGCAGAAGCGTAAGCTGCCGACTGGAATTTGCGGACACAGACCCGTTTATCTACACAAAAGCGGTTTCAAAATTTTACCCCGACCCGTCGGACGGAGGTTATTCGCTGACAGACCTGCCCGACGATGAACACTCACAGGATCTGTCTTTCCAGCTTATCATGAGAGCAATGCTCTGCGTGAACGGCGTCCCGGTGGGATATGCGGACTTCGACCTGACAAATTACGACGGCGGAGAGCTTATGCCCAAAACCATTTCGCTGGCAGGGAATCAGATAGATTATTAGCTGACAAGTTACCAAACAGAAGATATATGGAACAGGCTCTCCGGCTTTTCGGAGAAGTCAAGAGCAAAGGATCGAGAAAAGAAAACGGCTTCCGTCTGCGGAGACCGTTTTTCTTTTTTGTGTATCATGTCGGCTCTCCACTGCTATATATTACTCCACTGCTATTATAACACATTATTTTGATTGTGTCGAGATTTTTTAAGGGTCTTTGCATAAAAAATACACTCACGGAAGCCGTTGACTTCCGGAGTGCATTTATCTGAAGTTAGTTTGTCTGATCCTGTTAAATCGCTTGATAGTCTTGCCTGTTTCAACGGGCTGAAACGCCCTCACGAGCTGTCCCGAACTTCCGCACCTGGGCTTCCCTAACGAACCGCCCCCGAAACTTCCGCCCCTGAGCTTCCCTCACGAACCGCCCTCGGGTATCAGGCGTTGGCTTTGTTGGCAAGCTTGGCAAGCTGAGACTTCTTCCTTGCAGCCTTGTTTTTGTGCATTACACCTTTGGCGCAAGCTTTGTCTACTTTCTTTACAGCAGCTACAACAGCTCCCTTAACGTCACCGCTTCCGGCAGCTTCAGCCTCCGCTTTCTTTATAGCAGTCTTGAGATCCGATCTGATCATCTTGTTCCTGAGCGTCTTGGTCTCGATGACCTTTACCCTCTTCTTCGCAGATTTGATGTTCGGCATCAAATACACCTCCCGTTTGTTTTTTTACGCTTGGATATATGGTCGCCTGTGCGACTGAGAGGAAAGCACAAGCTTTGCATTTTACAAGCCTTATGTTTAATAATAACACAACCAAAATTATTTTTCAAGTGTAAAATAACAAAATTTTGCACATTTTTTCGGGTAGTCCTTTGGTTAATTTCAACATAAAAAGGCAATAATAAAGTCGAAGCCTGCGCCGGCAGCCGCCGCTGCGCTATTTTCACAAACGAAAGGAAGATGAGTTTTGTCTATAAGAACAGACCTTGCCGCTGAGGCGGCTCAACAGGTGAGCAGAACGGAAGCTCTAGCTTCGGAGGGAATAGACCTGCGGGAGTTTTCCTCGGGCAGCCTGTCTGTTTCACGGATAACTGTGAGAACTCCCCATGCGGCGGAAAAACTTTCAAAACCTATGGGAAAATATGTTACCGTGTTTTCTGAAAACGGTCTGGAAGCCTGCCCCGATGACTTTAACGAAAAAGTGGAAACTGTCGCCCGTGAAATAAAAGGCTTCGGCTTTGACCTGTCAAACGCACTGGTGGTGGGTCTTGGAAACATAGATATCACCCCCGACAGCCTGGGTCCTAAGACCGCAAGGGGGATATTCGCCACAAGACATATAAAAATGCTTGCCCCGGAACTGGATACCGCCGGTCTTTCGGAAGTTTCGGTGCTGACCGCCGGGGTCACCGGTCAGACCGGCATCGAAGCCGCAGAGATGATAAAAGCCGTCTGTGAAATGATCTCACCCTCCTCGGTGATAGTCGCCGACGCCCTCGCCTGCTCTGATATCTCAAACCTGGGAAACGCCATTCAGATAACCGATACCGGCATTTCTCCGGGAAGCGGCGTGGACAACGCCAGAAAGGAGATATCCCGACGCACCCTGGGCGTGGACGTTATCGCTCTGGGAGTGCCTATGGTCACCGATATGGAAACGGTGGCTGAGTATATCTTCGGAGCAGAAGCCCCGGAAAACAGCCTGCGCAGCATGATGGTGACTCCCCGTACCGTGGACAAGCTCTCGGACGTTGCCGCCAAACTTATCTCCACCGCCGTCAACAGAGCTTTGCAGCCGACTCTTTCCATAGAGGAGATAATTTCGCTGACACAATAAAAACTGCGGTTTTTCGCCCTGTTAGCCATATCCTGCCGGTTCTTTCCCAAGGGAGGACTGATGTTTATTGTGCAACATATACAAAAAGGGGTAGGGTGGTTTTGTTGCATTTAATGATTTTATTAATTTAAGCAAAAATCTCTTTGACAATTTCAAAACTTGTGTTACAATATTATTATGTAGCATTGTCTCTCGGAGACGGTCTGGAAACAGGGGCGGTGAGTCCGGGAACAGGGGCGGTGAGTCCGTGGGCGGTGCGAATTATCTGTCGGCGGCAGCGCCAAAGGCAGGTATAAATTTTTAAATTCTGTTTGTCAGATATATTTTTGAGATAAAGCCGGTCTTTTCAGGAACTCGGCGTGAAAGGAATGAACAGTCATGTCCAAAATCATTGCAGTTACTTCAGGTAAAGGCGGAACAGGAAAATCTTCTATCAGTGCGTGTCTCGGTTACGCTTTGGCAAAACAGGGAAACCGTACTCTTATCATCGAGCTGGACTTCGGTCTACGGTGCATGGACATCATGCTTGGTATGCAGGGCAACGTTCCCTATGACCTGGGCGATGTTATAGACGGTTCCTGCGACGTATACAAAGCCACCACCACTGTAAAGCTGGCGAACAACCTGAGCGTGCTTTGTGCGCCTTCCGACCCTTTCGTTCAGCTTAAAGCGGAGGATATACAGAAGATAACGGCTGAGATGAGGAAGTATTTTGAATACATAATCATCGACACTTCCGCCGGTATCAACAACAGCGTTTTTGATATCGTTACAAATTCCGACCTTATTCTTATCGTTACCACTCCCGACCCGGTGTGCGTAAGGGACGCAAGAATGATGTCAGACGAATTTTACAAGAGAGGAAACCAGAAGCAGAGGCTTGTTATAAACAAAGCCAACAAGAGGATCTTTGAATACGAGGACATGGACGATCTGGACGCCATTATCGACACGGTAGGGGTACAGCTCCTGGGCGTTATCCCGGAAGATCCGGCTATTCCTCTTGCCACCGGAAAAGGCGCTCCCCTTTCTTCCAGCTCCATGGGATTCTTGGCGTTTTCCGCAATTTCCAGGCGTATCAAAGGCGAGCATATCCCTCTTTCCATAAAGCAGTAACATTTACACTTTTGTACATTCACAAGTCTTATCAGTAAACATAACCAGAAATGGGGGATCGAATTGAATATAGCGCTTATCGCACATGACAAGAAGAAAGAATTAATGGTACAGTTCTGCATTGCGTACTGCGGGATCCTCAGCAGGCACAATCTTTGCGCCACCGGCACCACCGGAAAGCTGGTTGCGGAAGCCACCGGGCTGAACATACAGTTTTATCTCAGCGGCAGTCAGGGCGGTGACGAGCAGATCGCTTCCAGGATAGCCTGCGACGAGATAGACCTGCTGTTATTTTTCAGAGATCCCATTACTCCCAAACCGCACGAGCCGAAGGAGACCACATTATTAAGGTTATGCGACGTACACAACGTACCTGTTGCGACGAATATTGCGACAGCGGAAGCGCTTATTCACGCTCTGTCCAGGGGCGACCTTGACTGGAGGAATCTGGTAAATCCCACCTTTTAGGGGTGCGACCGAGGGTGCGACTCCGAGGGCAGCTCAGGGGCAACTGGGCGGTTACTCAAGTGCTGACGGGCGACTGAGGGGCAGTCGGCGGTGTTTCGGTTGGGGAAACTACGATTGTGCGCTTGTCCACGCAATATATAATAAAAAATTACGCTGTTTCGGGTGATATTCCCAGAGCGGCGTGTTTTTTGTTTCTGGGGTGGGGTTCTCCGGCGGCTGGGGGTGACTGTGGCAGTCGGAGCAGTCGGAGCGACTGGGCTACCGGCTACCGACCGGGTGAAGACGGGGGCGACTCACGCACAGGCGGCTTTCCATGTTGGGCGATTACAGTTGCGTGCTTGCAAATACAACATTATAAAAATTACGCTGTTTCGGGGATTTCCCGAAGTGGCGTGTTTTTTTATTTCAGGGGTGGGCGACTGGGCGACTGAGGAGCGGTCGGGGGCTGTTTCGGTGGTTTCTCGGGGCGGCGGTTTTTGTTTCTGGGGTGGCGGTCGAGGTGACTGGGTGACTGGACGGCGGAGCGGTTGTGGGGCGAACCAGCGGTGCGGCTGGGTGAAGTCGGCGGCGGTTGCGGGAAGCCGGCGGTGTTTCGGTTGGGAACTCCACGGTTGTACGCTTGCCTACGCAACATATAATAAAAAATTGCGCTGTTTCGGGGATTTCCGGAACGGCACATTTTTTCTGAGTGGGCTGGGGTTTCTTTGGCGATTGGGCGGACGGCGGATAGTGGCTTTTTCGGGTCAGGGGGTGGGGTGATTTTTTGCGGCTTGGGAGCAGGTGGAGAACCATTCGCAATCGCCGCAGACCTGCTCCAATTTGTCGGGCAGGACGATCTTATCCATTACCATTTCAAAAAGTTGTTCCGCCGGAACTGCCTTATCAAATTCCACCCCACAGAGTCGGGCGGCAAGTTTATCATATTTTTTTGCGTTCGGGCAATTTTCCGGCAAATGAGGGCAAGCCGAACAGACAGCGTCGGGTTCGGTCACCAGCAAAAGGGTCTTTCCTTTGAGAGAAGCAACAAATTCTGTCATATTTTCAACAAACCGGTCGCTATAGCCTTTACCCTGAAAGAACGTTATACAGAGGGCGTGGTGAGGTCTGAGGGGTATCAATTGTCCCACGGAAGTTTCACCAGCTTTCTGGTTTTATGGACTAATGCGGCGGCGCAGACGATCTTCACGGCATCGGGGAGCAAAAACGGTATCACGCACCAGCCGAGGACAGTTCCGACCCCCACTGCGCCCACATTTCTTGCATAGGCGACAAGAAACCACGCCGTTCCGAAAGCATAGCAAGTGAGAAGTCCGGCTATCATGGAAACGATCAAAGCCTGCAAAGAGGTCTTATTTTTAAATCTTGACAAAACCAACCACATGGTCAGAGCTGCGAACACGAAGCCCACGATAAAGCCGCCGTCGTTGCCGAAAATTGCGCCCAGTCCGCCGTTCATTCCGGCGAAAACGGGCAGTCCGGCAGCTCCCAGCAGGACATAAGCGGTCACTGCGGCAGTTCCTCTTTTTCCTCCCAAAAATCCCACTGTGAGGAAAACTCCGAACGTTTGCAGAGTAAAGGAAGTCACCACAGTTGCCGGTATCGTTATCCAGGAGCAAACCGCCATTATCGCCGCAAAAAGCCCACAAAGCGTTATTTCTAAAATTTTATTCCTTTGGTATGTCATATTATCTCCTCCTTAGTCCTAATTGTAATACTTTTTCGTCTTGTTGTCAACCTGTTTTTTTATTTTGGTTGACAATTGGGGGTTCCCTGCCGTCTGCGGCGTTCCGCACCTGCGGCGAAGCCGCAGGCGGCAGGCGGCGAAGCCGCCTGCCTGAGCTGCGCCGGAGGCGCAGCGGCGGAACGCCGCCCGTAATAGCTGCAAAAATTGCGAAATTCCTTGACCTGAGCGAAAATTTGTAGTACAATAAAAAATGGCTGAGGAAGTGAAGCTTCCATAAAAAATTAAGGAGAGATAAACTCAATGGCGACAAATATCAGACGCCCGAACGGTACAAAAGACGTTGTGCCGGAACAGATGTATAAATGGGAAACTGTCGAGGAAAAAATGAAAGCCGCCGCAAAACGATTCGGCTTTAAGGAGATCAGAGTCCCGACTTTCGAGGATACGGGGCTGTTCGTGCGCTCGGTGGGAGATACTACCGACGTGGTGCAAAAGGAAATGTATTCGGTCACCGCTTCCAGTAACGACAACTACACACTCAGACCGGAAGGCACTGCCGGAGTAGTCCGCGCCATTTTGGAAAACGGCTTGCTCAACGGGGCAATGCCGCTGAAACTCTTTTATATACTTTCCTGCTTCCGCCACGAAAAGCCCCAGGCAGGCAGGCTCAGGGAATTTAACCAGTTCGGCTGCGAAATGGCAGGCTCTCCTGCTCCGGAAGCCGATGCGGAAATAATCTCTTTGGCAAAATACGTCCTGGATTCGCTGGGACTGAAAAATATTTCTTTACACATAAACTCCATCGGCTGCAAGACCTGCCGTGCTAAGTACCACGAAAAACTCAAAGAGTATTTTGAACAGTACCGTATGGACTTGTGCAGCACCTGCCAGGAACGCCTGGATAAAAACCCCATGCGGATACTGGACTGCAAGTCCCCGGAGGACCAGGCTATCGCCGCAAACGCTCCGCTTATCACCGACTTCCTTTGCGATGACTGCAAAACTCATTTTGAACAGCTACAGCAGCTGCTGAAAATAATCGGCATAGACTTTGTAGTTGACCCGAAAATAGTCCGTGGACTTGACTACTACACAAGAACCGTCTTTGAGTTCATTTCGGAAGATATCGGCTCTCAGGGAACTGTCTGCGGCGGCGGAAGATACGACGGCCTTATCCAGTCGCTGGGAGGTCAGCCAACTCCGGCGCTGGGATTCGGAATGGGTCTTGAACGCCTTATCCTTACTATGGAAAACCAGGGCTGCGGCTTCATGACACCTGAGACCTGCGACGTCTACATCGCTCCTTTGGGCGAAAACGCCGTGAAAAAAGCCGCCGAACTTGCCGGCTTCCTCAGAAACGGTCAGTATTCAGCGGAATACGACCTTATGCACCGCAGTCTTAAATCCCAGATGAAATACGCCGACAAGATCGGTGCATCTTTGGTAATGATAATAGGCGACAATGAACTGGAAAAAGGCAAGGCTGAACTCAGAAATATGAAAACCGGCGAACAAACGGAAGTTTCTCTCGATGAGAGCTGCCTGAGTACCGTTGACACCGTGTTGACCGGCGAATGGCTCAGTCAGGCAATGGCTCGTGGAGGTGATATTTTATGAGATGCCATAAGTGCGAAAAAATAAAACTTCGGGACTCTATCCCTAATGTGGTGGAATATGCGGAAACTATCCGCCAGCTGGAAGATCTGGTAAACGCCGGCGACCTGGAAGTCACCTACCAGACCTGCCCTTTTGACAAGGTGTTCGGGTTCGATAATAAATTCTTTTCGCCCAGAATGTTCCACCAGGTCAGATGCACAGGCTGCGGTCAAGTGTACGGGCTTTTCTGCGATACACGTCTGGGGGACGCACAGCTGAAAATGAACCACAAGGTCTTTGACCCGAACGACTACCCCGACCTGTCACCGGCTAAAAAGGAGCAAAGCTGATGCCTCTGTTTCTGCCTGAAAAACTGGTGGTGAACTCGCCTCTTACTTCGGCGCAGTTTATCAGCAAGGTAAAAAGTTCTTTTGCCGTCAGGAACGAAAAGGGTCTTTTCAAACTGAACCGCTTCATCAAGACCAACAACGATTCCCTGACCTACTACGGCTCTTCCAGAGAAAACGCTTTTACCGTATTCTGCCACCTGCCCCAAAAGCATGACGGCGGCGGAGTGCGGTTCAACGGGGTCGCCGTGGACAAACAAAACGGCTGCGTTATCGCCGGCTACTTGCGGCACGGACTTGCCGCTTACCTGTTCGGCCTGGTGTGGGATCTGATACTGCTGATGGCGGCGGTGGTCTTTTTGGTGGATCAGCCGGAAATTTTTCTCCTGCCGGTAATACTTATCATCGCCGGCAACGCCCTGCTGTTTTCAGGCAGGAAAAACGCCGTTCAGCTGGAAAAGTTTATAAAAGAACTGGCGGAAACAGATAAATTGGATAGATCGGATAATTCAGATAAATTTTAAAGGAAGTTATTAACATGAAACTGGATAACATGAAGGGTCTGAAAAGGACTCACTATTGCGCAGAAATACCGCTTACCCCCTGTCAGGTGACAGTCTGCGGCTTCGCCGACAGGGTAAGGGATATGGGAAACCTTATCTTTATTAACCTGAGAGACCGTACAGGTCTGGTGCAGCTGGCTTTCAACGACGAGACCGAACGAACGGTATTTGAAAAGGCTCAGTCGGTAAAAAGCGAATATGTTCTTATGGCGCAGGGGGAAGTCCGCCAGCGGGAAAGCATAAACACCAAGCTCCCTACCGGCACGGTGGAGATAGCCGTCACAGACCTGCGTATTCTCTCCAAGGCGGAAAACACGCCCTTTGAGGTGACAAATTCCGATAAGGTCAACGAGGAACTGAAACTTCGTTACCGCTATCTTGATCTAAGGAACCCCCGTCTGCAAAAAAATCTTATCATGCGGCACAATATCGCAAAGGCGGTCAGGGATTATTTTTACAGCAACGGCTTCCTTGAGATAGAGACCCCTATGATGATGAAGTCTACCCCGGAGGGAGCAAGAGACTATCTGGTGCCTTCCAGGATACACCCGGGAAAATTCTATGCGCTGCCACAGTCTCCCCAGATATACAAGCAGCTGCTGATGGTGTCCGGCTACGACAGGTATATCCAGATAGCAAGGTGCTTCCGGGACGAGGACCTGCGTGCCGACCGCCAGCCGGAATTTACACAGATAGACGCAGAAATGTCCTTTGTGGACGTGGACGGACTTATCCAGATGGGAGAAGGCTTTCTGGCGCATGTCTGCAAGGAAGTCCTGGGCAGAGAGATACCGCTTCCCATGCCAAGGATAACTTTTGCCGAAGCGATGGAAAAATACGGCTCTGATAAGCCGGATACACGCTTTGGAATGGAGATAATGAACATCACCGAAACGGTAAAAGACGTGGAATTTCCCGTATTTGCGGACGCCATCGCAAACGGCGGTTCGGTGAGGGCTATAAACGTCAAAGGCGGCGCTGCGGTCTACACCAGAAAGGAAATAGACAAGCTCACCGAACACGCCAAAGGCATCGGCGCAAAGGGGCTTGCTTATATACGTTACACCGACGAGGGCGCAAACTGCTCTTTCAAGAAGTTTCTGAAAGACGGACAGACAGAAAAGCTCCTGGAAGCGACCGGCGCTCAGTCGGGAGACCTGGTGCTTATCGCCGCAGACAAAGACAAGGTCGCTCTGCCTGTTCTGGGGGCAATCAGGCTCATTGCCGGAAAGAGGCTGGGCGTTATCGATGAAGATAAGCTGAATTTCCTGGTGATAACAGAAATGCCGTTCTTTGAGTTTGACGAGGAGTCGGGCAGTTGGGTGGCAATGCACCACCCGTTCACAATGCCTATGGAGGAATGTCTCGACCTTATCAGCTCCGACCCGGCGGCAGTTAAAGCCCAGGCGTTCGACTTCGTGCTGAACGGCACTGAGCTTTGCTCAGGTTCTATGCGTATCACCGACAGCGAACTTCAGCAGAAAATGTTCCAGTCGCTGGGCATGACCGACGAGGAGATACAGGCGAAATTCGGCTTCCTGGTGGACGCTTACAAGTACGCTTCTCCTCCCCACGGCGGCTTCGGCTTCGGGCTTGACAGAATAACCATGATGCTCTGCAAGGCTGACTCGCTCAGGGACGTTATCGCTTTCCCGAAAGTCCAGAACGCCGGAGAACTGATGAGTTCCTGTCCGGCTGAGGTGGACGAAAAACAGCTGGAAGAACTGCATATCCGGACGGTGACAGACGAAAAGCCCGACAAAGCTGAATGACCGGAGGGAGTCCCACCGGAGACTGTGATACTTCACAAAAACCGCCGCCGTAATTTGTGCAGTCCTCTAAAGATGATTACAAATGTATAAATTATTCCCAGAACCCTGTACACCGGCGTTTTTATAGTGTATAATTAAAAATTGTGGATCGGAGCGTATCTGATAATATACTTATTACCACAAGGAATTGTTATGAAGAAACTATTTGTGATACTTACTCAGACGGGAACTGTTCCCGCAAGAATAATAAAACTGGTGACAAAAGCGCCGTATAATCACACTTCTATCACCAGCGAAGAAGAACTCTTCGACCTGTACAGTTTTTGCCGGAAGTACAAACTGTCTCCTCTGCCTGCCGGATTTGTCAACGAGACTGAGCTGGGAATGTTCGATGTGTTCAGCAACGTCCCCTGCGAAGTTTATTCCTTTGACCTGACTGAGGAGCAGTTCGGGAAATACAAGACCGCCATCAGCCGGTTCAAGCGGGATTCTCAGTTGTATTCCTACAACGTGCTGGGGCTGTTTGCTTTGGCGTTCGGGATACCAATTCACCGCAAGAACCACTTTATCTGTTCTCAGTTTGTGGCATACATTCTCACCGAATGTGGCGCAGCGAAGTTCACCAAAGACCTTTGTCTTGTGAAGCCGGACGATTTTCGTTACCTGAGAAACGCAAAGCTCATATACAAAGGCGATATGAAGCGTTTCAGCCGGCTTAAAGACAGGCTGGGGCTGAATTTAAACGACAACTGAATATCCACAAAAGCAAAAAAAGAACTGTCGGTCTCCCGACAGTTCTTAATTTTTTTACGCTTGAATTTTGAATTACTTCAGCTCAACAGTAGCACCGGCAGCTTCAAGCTTAGCCTTGATCTCCTCAGCATCAGCCTTGGAAGCGCCCTCCTTGATAGCCTTAGGAGCGCCTTCGACCAGTTCCTTAGCCTCTTTAAGTCCCAGACCGGTAATCTCCTTAACAGCCTTGATAACAGGCATCTTGGCATCACCGAAGGAAGCAAGGATAACGTCGAACTCGGTCTTTTCCTCAGCTGCGGCAGCGCCTGCTCCTGCGCCTGCTGCGGGTGCAGCTGCAACAGCAGCGGTAACTCCGAACTCTTCCTGGATAGCTTCTACGAGCTCAGAAAGCTCAAGAACGCTCAGTGCTTTGATCTCTTCAATAAAATTAAGAATTTTCTCTGAAGCCATGATAATTTACTCCTTTTCAAAATCATTTTCGGTTTGACAATTTTTCATTCGAGCTGCCACTATTTGCAGCCCTGCCGCCTTTTCAAGCTGCGAATTGCAGCCCTGTTACCGTCAAGCTATCAGGCAGCGTCTCCGCCGTTCTGTTTGTCCACAACAGCCTGAAGTGTAGCGGCGAGTTTCTGGATAGGTCCCTGGAGAGAACCGACCAGCTGAGCAAGAAGCACTTCTCTCGACGGTATCTTGGAGAGCGCCTTGACGCCGTCCGCATCGTAGATCTCTGTTCCTATAAATCCGGCTTTGAAAGTGCATTTCTCGCCGTTGCAGTCCTCTGAGAATTTACCCAGTATTCTTGCGGGAGCGGTCTGGTCGTTTTCAGAAAGAGCGATAGCCGTAGTTCCCTCAAGAACATCGGCAAGGCTGTCCAGTCCGCAGTTTTTAACTGCAAAGCGCAGCATTGTGTTCTTTTCAACAAAATACTTTACGCCAGCCTCACGCAGCTCTCTTCTGAGCTTGGTATCCTCCTCAACGGTGATACCTCTGTAATCCACCAGCACGCCTGCCGCTGAATTTTTGATAAGCTCCTCCAGCTCCTTAACTCTCTGCTGTTTTTCCAGCAGTATCTTCTCACTTGGCATTTCTGTTTCACCTCTTTGAAATGAATTTGCCAGTCGTATCTGCCTGAACAAAAAAGAAAGCCTTTTTCGCACAAGACGAAAAAAGGCACAAAGTCAGCATAAACTCTGCAATTCCTTTCCTCGGCCGGACTTCTGCCAAAGGCTGCCGGCTGTCTTTAGATACGAATGCCTAATTATTATAGCAGTTCAAGTCCTATTTGTCAAGGGCGGGCAAACGGCTGAATGTTAATTTTTTGTAAATTCGCCGCTTGTGCAGTTCACACGACTTTTCATAAGTTCCGCCCCCTTAAACAAAGACCGCTTCCCCACAAACAAAAACCGCCCCCTAGGGAGCGGCCTTTGCTAAATTTAAGGAGTTACTATTTGTCGTCGTCTTCAACTGAAAGTTTCTTTCTGCCGACAACCGCTGCTGCGGCAACTGTCACTGCGGCAAGTATTGCCAGAGTGATGCCCAGTCCGTCGCCGGTGTTAGGCAGTTCGTCGCTGCTTCCGCCAACAGAGATCTTTTCGCCCAGAACTCTTCTCATTCTCTGGAGCTCTTCCTTGTCAGCGTCGGTAAGGTTCTCATCTTCGAGGAGCTTGTCGATCTTCTCGATGAGTTCCTGTATCTTAGCAACGTCCTTATCGTCAATTTCCTCTACCTCTTTCTTGATATCCTCAACGGGTTCAGAGTAGGTAGTAGTTGTGGTGATCTCTTCATTATTGCCTGCGACCGTGGTAGTTGTGGTAACTTCCTCGCTTTCAGCCGCCTTGGTCGTGGTGGTAACTTCTTCGCTCTCGGCTGCCTTGGTCGTGGTGGTGATCTCCTCGCTCTGGGCTTCTTTGGAAGTGGTAACTACCTGTTCAGGCTCGGTAACGGGCTTAGTAGTTACGGAAGAAGTAGGCTTGGTAGACTCGGAAGTCTGAGGCTTCTGGGTCTCGGTAGGCTTCTTGGTCGAAGAAGAAGTAGATGATGAGGTCTCCTTAGAAGACGCAGTCGTTTTTGAAGTGGTCTTTTCAGGTTCAGGGTCAGTGCCAGGAGTTGTAGTTGTGATCTTCTTGGGGAACTCTTCTTCTTTCTGAACGTCCCATCTGTGGGATTCTTTGTTACAATTGATGGTCTTTCCGATAATAGTACCGTTTACGTTTCCTTCTATATCAACGGTAGCCCTAGGCGCCATAACAGAACCCGTTTTTCCTTCGGCAAGTATCAGTTTTCCGTCATAAGCCTTATAGGTGCTGCCATTGCTGGAAACGAAGTTGTAAAGGATACGTCCGCCGCCCTGAGAAAGGGAAAGTTCGCCGTCGGGATATACATCATCGGAGTTGTACTTATAAACCTTCCACCATTTGTTGAAAGAGATTTCCTTAGTCTTGTCAGCACGGTCAGCCATATCAATAGTAAGATACAGGAAGTCGCCCTTGTCAAAATCAAGACCTTTGATAAACATCTGGCTTCCGCCTGTCAAAGCGTTATACAGCTGCTCGTTTTCCAGATCCAGCGTGTAGTACATAAAGTTGCCGTGAGTGCCGTCATACTCTTTCTTTGCGCCGGAGCAGTCGATAAGCACATCACCGTTAGACTCATAGGAAAGCTTGATACCGACAGTGTTTTTCTCCTTGGCGATAGAAACAGATTCCTTTGCAAAATTATCCAGTTCCTTTGCAATATCTATGTAAGGTTCATTTCCCTCTTTGTAGACATCGCCGGCGCTGGTTTTAAGGACCTGAGCTTTTGTTTTGCCGTCAGCTGATGTAAGAGTTACATATTCATCATTGCTTATGTCAACCTGGACATCTGCTCCCACAACCAACTTGGTAGAAAGAGACTGGATATTCATGCTCTGGTCAAAGTCTTTGATGTAATTGACAGATTCATACTTATCAAGCTTTTCTTTCCTTACACCAAAGTCAAAAGTAGTGCTTAACAAGTTTGTAGCAACATTTCCATGAACGTGAGACGTAGTAGTGACTTTTTCAGCAAAGAGATGGAAATGCGTTGCTGCGCCGAGTATTGCGCCCTCCTTCGGCTGGAACGGCTTTGCTGTCGGCACGGAGCTTGCTGCCGATGCAGATGCCGCAAGAGTTCCTGCTGCCACGGCGGCGGCTGTGAACGCCGAAATTACCCGTTCTATTCTTTTCATACTATTCCCCTCCATTTTGTAATAGTTTATTTTTGATCGATTAGCTGTTGAAATCCCGCATTGATAACACAGAATTTATAGATTAGTAATATATTTATATCATACAAAAGTGAATTATGCTTAAATTTTTTATTAACAATTGGTTAATACATTGAAAAACCGTCATTTTCCGCATTTTTCTGCAAGACTGCAAGCTCGTCTAGGCTCTTTCCATTATTATCCTGACCATTTCGCCCACATTTTTCATTCCGGAGACTTCCCCCATTCTGAATCTTATCCCGAACTCGTCCTCCACTGCACCGATAAGCGTGATATGCTCTATGCTGTCCCAGTCCTCGATATCGTCGGCGGTGGTAGAGTCCCCGATAGTCAGCGTTTCATCGTCAAAAACGTCCCTGAAAACTGCCGTCAGTCTCTCATAGATCTCATCTTTTGTCATAATTGACCGTCCTTTCGTTGCAGGGGTTTGCCGTTCACGGCGATGACCCCGTTTTTGTTTTTATAGCCCTCCAGCCAGAGTTCCCACACGGTATCTTCCCCGTTCTGAGAAACAAGGCTGAACCCGAAGCTCTCATAAAGCCTGCTGACCATTTTATTCTTTGCGGTCTTATAATAGTACCCACGAAGCCGTTTTACTCCTGCCCGGACAGCCTGTTCCGCAAGCTCATCGAGCATAGCAAGTTCCATATCCCTTTTCAGCACCCGACAGCTCATCAGCCAGAGTTCGATATCCAGCGTTTCAGGGTCGGTCTTTCTTCCTATCACCACAGAGACCACGCCGTTGTCCCCGAACTTATCTCTCAGCCGACCGCACAGGCGGATACAGTTCTCGTCTGCGGCTGTTTTTTCTATTTCCGGCTGGGTATAACGTCTGGTAGTAAGGTTGAACTGGTTGGACTTATTGGTAAGCTGAGTTATCCTCTGGATATAAACCGGCAGGAAGTCGGTTATTTCCGCTTCCATTTCCAGACTGAGCAGGTACTCACCGTAGTCCCCGAAGCTTTTCATCGCCTGACCTCTTTTGACGTTGGCGGCGTACATTTCGTTTCGTTTCAGGTCGTCCTCAGAAAATCCCGTCACTTCAAAGCAGGCGTTCCTGTCAACTATCCTGATATAATTTTCCACTTCGTCCATTTCAGGCACAGCCGCTCCCGGAATACTTCCCTTGACTATTGCCCTTTCAGCCGGATTGTCGTCCAGAAACAGGAATGATTCCGGCAGTATGCTCATTTCCTCTGCGGTCTCAGCTATATTCCTGTCCTTGTTTTCCCAGTTTGCCTTTATGCAGATAAAGTCATCTTTTTTCAGAACTCCGTCCGGGTGAGCCAAACCAGCAAGGGCGTTTTCCTCATCGTTTTTAGAGCAGACGGTAAGCATCACGCCTATATCCCGAAGCTGTTTTATGTAGCCCTGGAACTCCCGATACGCCTGACCTGTAGGGGTCTCTTCCCCCAAAACCAGGTTTTCAACGCCGTCGTCCCCGACAACTCCGCCCCAGAGGGTGTTATCCAGATCCAGCGCCACCGCCTTTTTGTTCTTTCCGAACACTGAGCGGATAATTGCCGCAAGGTTAAATGCAAACTCCGGTATCGCCTCCAGGCACATTGCGTACTTATACATATACCAATACGACGGCGAATACCACCTGTCCAGTCCATAGGCGGCGGAGATATAATTTATATCGTTGATATAGAAATTCCCATGTTCTGCGGCATATTCAGAAAACATCATATTCAGCCGGCAGACCAGATTAGTCATTCCCCGCTTATCCCAGACGTCCCTGTTGCCCATCAGCCTATAGGACGGCAGCTCGAAGTTATTCTGCACCACCGGACAGGAGAATCTTTCGTCTATCTTTTCCCACATCTGGCGGAAGCGGTCAAATTCCCTTTCCACCGCCATATCGCACTCCTCGGCGGTCATTTTCGGGGAGACCCTTTCCAGGATATTTCGGGTAGTTGTATGGATATAGATAAGGTCGGGGGAGAAGCCGTCCAGCTCATCGTTTGAGAAAACGGCGTCCTGCCAGTACCTGGCGTATTCCGACTCATAAAACTGCGCCTGTATACCGTTATCCAGAAGAAAGATATCCAGCATGGAGACAACATCTGAAGTTGTAGAGCCGCCCAGCACCGCTATTTTCTTTTTCAGTCTGGGCGTTCCGTCTGAGAGCAGTTCCCGTCTGATCTTTTTCCTCTTTTTTATCAGCGCAGAACTATCCAGCGGATAAGTTATACTGTTCATCGGACTCCCCTCCTTGCTTCTTGCTGTGATAAAAGGTCATCTTGTGCGGTTATATTCTATAGTATCCACCTTGCTCTGAGAAGTGTTTGTGAACATACAGGTCGCAAACAGCAGGTCGGTAGCGCCCACCTTATTGCAGAAATCCACTGCGTTAAATTCCGCATATCTGTAGTCGCACACATAGATCTTCTCAAAAGATCCCACCAGGAAAGGCACGAGAGCGTTTCCGAAGCTGTCTTTATAGATGACCAGCACTCTGCCGTTTTTCACATCGGTATCTATTTCGGTAACGATATTATCTTTTCCCAAGAACACCGAGTAGGTATTTATGCCGGTAGCAAAGTCAAAGAACAGCGTGCTTTTTTCCTTGCCGGTAAAGTCTGTATTATAATAGTATGTAGTATACTCGTTGCTTGGCTTATAATATGTGAAACTATCGGGATTGTCGTTAAGTTCAGCCTCTCCGCTGTGTCCGTAGAGCGTTCCCACGAACTCGTCTTTCACCAGTTTTTCATAAGTTGAAAGATCTGCAAAATCCACCTGAGCGGTCTTGGCAAATTCCTCAGCCGCATAGTAAGCCCCCAGCGGCTGCCAATGGTGGTCTGTCCTGGAGTAGATATACTCGTCGGTATGTTTTTCCAGCGCAGAATAAGCGTCCACGTCCACCACGTCTTTAAGATAAGAGCGAATGTTATTGATATTATCTATAACGCTTGCGCTCTGATCCTCGAACTCTTCCGGCAGGTAGAAAGCCACCGCCATAGGTATGCACATATTATAGACGTTCACATACTCGCCCAGGTCTTTTTTATACTTATTAAGGACTTCGGCGTAGTTTTGTCCAACCTTGAATCCGCCGCCGTAAAGTTCCATAGCCCTGACGTTTTTAGTTCCCTTGCCAACCACCAGGATACCGTTTTCGATGGTATCGTTGCCGGCAGGGGGTTTTGAAACGGGAGGTTTAGCCTTGGTGGTGGTAGTCGCCTCAGACTGAGTTTTATCATCATCGGGCTTTGTTTCGGTGGAAGTCGGTCTTGTTCCGGTAAAGATAGTTACTTTACTTTCGTTAAGAGTTCCGGTGAATTTTTCTTCCGTCTTTGCGCTGCTCTGGATATTTCCAGAGTAGGAAACATCGCCGGGAGAAACGCCCAGCAGCGAGCCGAACTTCTTAGTCAGCTCCTTGAGCTTTTCCCTATTCGGCACGGTATCGGTGAAATACTTAGTCACCCCGTCGGTAAATTCCCCTTTGAAGTAGCTGGCAAAAGAGAACTTTGGCATTTCATAAAGCTCTCTGTTTTCCGACTGGGAAGTACCCTTTGATCTTTCCAGGAATATCAGGCTGAAAGCTATAGCTGCGGCGACTATAATTACAACTCCAGCATTTATCAGGCAAAACTCCGTACTATAGTCCGCAGTTCCGTTTTTAGTTTTAGGAGCTTTTTTAGCCACTGCCGCCTTACGGGTCTGCTGTTTTTTCTGTCTGAGTATTTCCTTTTCCTTTTTTTCCTGAGCCTTCCGCTCAGAATCCATTTTCTTTATCTGTTTTTTGGAGATATTTATGCTTATCTCCTCTTTTTGTTTTCCATTAAGGTCGGGAAAATTAGATTTCCCCAGTGATTCCTCCTGAATGACCCTGATGGACTTTACCTCCACTTCCTTATGGGAGGGATTCGTTTTGTTGTTTATATCTTTCATATCTGCATTATCCTCCGAGCTAAGGTCTTACCGATCAGAATCTCCAATACAGGAAAACGTTGTTTGTCGTATCCACCAGCAGCAGGCTGCTTATCAGCAGCAGCGCAACATTGAGGATAACGCCCATTGAGTTTGCCAGTATGTAAGTTCCCTGTTTTCTGTTCATAACTTCCTTGAGTTTCTTTATTACCGGCGTTGAAAGCACCACCGCCGCAAGTATCAGCCAGATATTGTTCATGAACAGCAGTTTTGTTTTCGAGTCGATAAATCCGCCGCCGTTTGCTCCCACCAGCGCTTTGAAGAATCTTCCCAATGCGCCCATATTCTCAAAGTAGAAGATACCGAAGCCCACCACTATCACTATCTTAGTATACAGGTGCGCTATGGCCGCCGGCAGTTTCTTCATACGTTTTTTGCCTATCTTCTGTTCTATGAGTATGAACAGTCCGTAGTAGAGTCCCCAGAGGATAAAGTTCCAGCTTGCGCCATGCCACAGTCCGGTGCAGAACCACACCAGGAACAGGTTCACATACTGTCTCCTCTTGCCGAATATAGGCAGGTAGAACAGGTAGTCCCTGAAGAAGCTTCCCAGGGAGATATGCCATCTTTGCCAGAACTCCGTAATGCTCCGGCAGATGAACGGGTAGTTGAAGTTCTCATTGAACTTGAACCCGAAGATGCGTCCCAGACCGATAGCGATATCCGAATAGCCTGAGAAGTCGAAATAGTACCACAAAGCCACTGAGATAACACCCAGCCAGCTTCCTGCCACAGACTGACCCGACATTATAGCGTAGCCGTTCTCAGCCGTACCGCAAAGGGCTTCCACCACGGTGGAGAGATTATTTGCAACTATCACCTTTTTTGACAGACCCAGTATTATCCTTGAAAATCCTGCGCTCAGATCCTCCAGTGTAGTTTTCCGGTTATCTATCTCGTTTTCCACCACAGAATACCTTACTATAGGTCCTGCTACCAGCTGCGGAAACAGCGACAGGTACATCAGATATTTTCCGAAGTTCTTCTGTACCTTTACGTTTCCCCAATAGCAGTCGATAGTGTAAGATATAGTCTGGAACGTATAGAAGCTTATACCGATGGGAAACGCAGTTTTCGGGATCGGAATGGAAGTATGCAGCAGAGCGTTTATATTTTCAACTATAAAGCCGCTGTATTTGAAATATCCCAGCAAACCCAGATTTATTATGAGCGACGCCGCAAGAGCGAGTTTTGCCGGAAGCTTATCCCTGTGCTTGTCTATTATCCGTCCGCAGGTATAGTCCAGCGCCGCACTGAACACCAGCAAAAACACGCACAGCGGTTCTCCCCACGCATAAAATACCAAAGAAAAAAATACCAGAACAATATTTCTGTACGCCGTTTTCTTGGAGATAAAGTACATTATCAGGCAAATCGGCAAGAAGAAGTACAGAAAAAACAGATCCGCAAATACCACTTTATGATTCTCCTTCTAACTTCATTTTGTTGTCGTCCTGCCGTTTGATCCGCATATTTATTTTCTGAGCGGAAATTTTCCCCTTAAACGGCAAAAAGGTAACGAGTATTTTTCTATCTGCAAATATATATTCTCCGCAGCCGCAGACAGGATCTGTTTTTTCTATGTATGTATCTAGATCCCCGAACCGGCTGGCAGATGCTTTCTCTTTTAATGACCGCCTCCCCGGCAGAGCGTTTTGTTGTTCCATTATATTACATATCAGCAAGCTTCTGGCGGCTTTCCCGGAGGGTCGGCAGACAAAAGCGCATGATACGATCATATCTGAATTAATTATACATTTTATTTTATATTAAGTCAACCGATTCTAAAGATTTCGACAATAGAAATTTTGGTTTGAAGCGGATAAAAAACTGTACGATTTTCACAATGTTCAGTCGCTGACGATACTCTTGACCGGAGCGTTATCGTGGGCGAGCTTTTCTTTGCGGCGTTTAATGAAAACGCTTATGAGTTTTATTGCCAGAAGCAGGCAGGCTATCACTGCAAAAGCCGCCGCCGGATAGCATCTGTACATCCATTTTTTATCCATTTCCAGCAGTTCGGGAGCTACCGCCACTTCCTTGAGACGTGCGGTTATTGGCTTTATGAACTGGTCAACTCCATGGAAGTAAGCGGCAGTTCCGCCCACTGCCAGGACTGCGCCGGCTATATACTTTCTGAAAAACTCAAACACCAGCGCCGCCGCCATCACCGCCGCCGAGCTGATTATCCACACGGCGGTATATTCCGAAGCCTGACTGAACTCGAACTTATATATCATTCCGCCCAGCAGCGCCACCGACAGTACTCCGCCCCAGAACACCACCGAATATGCGTAAGGCGCAAGCATTGCCAGTTTAAGTATAAGGTAGTACACCGGTTCGCTTGTTTTGCCTTTTTTTCTATATTTTTTACTTTCTTTGCTTTCCTGGAAATTATCTTTCAGCTGCTGTTCCTGCTGCGCAGCTTTTTTCTCTGCGGCAAGCTGTTTTTCCTTTTGTTTTTTCAGTCTTTCCTTATTTGTCACAAAAAACGCCCTTTCATTTTCTCATAAAATCCGCCTGATTCAATTATACACGACAGCAAGCTTCAATTCAAGTCTTTTTTTGACAATGGAAAATGTTTTTCCGGCAAAGCTGGCAGTTTCAGTAAAGGAAGCGGCGGCGGTCTAATACCAGCAATGCCAAAGAAAATAATACTTATCTCCGGCAGGGGATTTTTAAAAATTCATTGCAGACAATAACTTTTGCAAGCGAAAAAAAATCTTAAAGGAAAGGTAAGGTAAAATGAGAACGACTTTCAGGATAATTGCCGCTGTTTTAGCAGCGGCTGTATGTTTTATAATGGCGGCGATATGCTGTTACTATTATAGTCTGCCGGACAGATTTTATGTAGACAGGCGTTCCCGGCTGGAGCTGAACACCAGATT
This sequence comes from uncultured Clostridia bacterium, assembly GCA_947631585.1. Lineage (GTDB taxonomy): Bacteria > Bacillota > Clostridia > Oscillospirales > Ruminococcaceae > JAAZZIT01. The sequence goes on along the minus strand of CANRLY010000008.1, from coordinate 575 downwards.
CCTGATAACCGCTTCGGCTGAGGGGAGCGCAGGAAAAGTTTCAGGTCCTATGGGGTCTGATTCGGCAAAGCTGCGGCTTTTCGGGGTGTTTCCCATAAAGAGCGTTTCAGAGCAGCTGGTGGAAGCTCCGCTTTTATCACCGGGAGGAGAAGCTTTCGGCATAAAGCTCATTTCTGACGGAGTAATGGTAGTGGATCTTCAGAAAGGCAGCTGCGCCGCTGAAAAATGCGGTATCAGGCAGGGCGACGTGATAATTTCCATAGACGGCGAAGAAGTAGGCACCAACCGTGAGGTCGCACAGGCGATAAGGGACGCCGGCGGCGAAACAGTTCCCGTTGTGGTAAGGCGTGACGGCGAGGAAATGACCATAAAGCTCACTCCGGAGTTGACAAGCGGTTCATACCGGGCAGGAATGTGGGTAAGAGATTCCTCCGCCGGCATAGGGACTCTCACTTTCTTCCAGCCTGAGACGGGTATTTTCGGCGGACTTGGCCACCCTGTCTGCGACCCTGACACCGGCGACGCAGTTCCCATAAAAGAGGGCAAAGCCGCCCCGGTTACTATACACGGGCTGA
>CANRLY010000007.1 GCA_947631585.1 uncultured Clostridia bacterium | reverse complement strand
AAGAAAAAAATCCCGCCTCTTTGCTAAGAAGCGGAATTGCTTATTTAAATGTTATTTTTTTCCTCCTGCCGGAACTGCTGCTCCGGCGAAAGCAGCGCCGGGCTGGTGCGCAGTTTGGGAGGTGCCCGGCGTGAAGGCGGAGAAGGAGGTTTCCGCCTTGCCGGAGCTCTTGGGGGGACTTGCCTTGTAGAGGGGCAGGGAGGTGTACGCCGTGCCGGTGCGCTGGGGGGAGTTCGCCTTCCCGGCAGTCCGGGAGGCGTCCGGCGTATCATTTGGGCCTCGGTTAAGACCTTCCCAGCCATAAGCGCAGTATTGCTCTCCGGGGCGGCTTCCCGCCATTTGAAAGCTGTCATCTCATTTTTAGTTTGCCAAAGGCAGATCGTATTTTTCAAAGCGTTATGACCCCAAGATCTCTGTTGGATTTGCAAACTAATTTTACTGCATTTTGCGGTAAAATTCAATAGATTTCCCCGAAATAAAAATTAATTTGTGAAAAGTAGACAAAATCAGCAGCGTAATTTACTGCATATTGCAGTAAAATAAATACAACATTTTGCGGTATGCTATTATGATATAGTTTGAAGTCCAACGGAAGGAGCTAACATAATGGAATACAACCGCATACGCAGTCTGCGAGAAGACGCCGACCTTAAACAAAGAGAAATGGCACAGATCTTAAACTGCTCACAGCAGGTCTACAGCAACTACGAACTTGGGCAGAGGGATATCCCCACCGACATTCTCATCGCCCTGGCGGACTTCCACAAAACCAACGTCGATTACATTCTCGGACTTACCAAAACCAAAACTTTCTACAAAGACCTCTGAAAGCCGCAGTGTTTGCAGGTCGGTTTCAGGCAAAAAAATCCCGCCTCTTTGCTAAGAAGCGGAATTTTGCTTTTTTAAATATTATTTTTTCTTTCTTGTGAGAACTACTGCGCCGACCGCAGCCAGAACTGCCATTCCTCCGGCGAATCCAACGCCTGTATCGGGAACTTCGTCAGCAGGCTTTTCCTGCTCGGCAGGAGTCTCCGGCTCAGGCTCTGGAGCAGGTTCCGGCTCAGGAGTGGGCTCAGGTTCAGGAGTGGGCTCAGGTTCAGGAGTGGGCTCAGGTTCAGGAGTGGGTTCAGGCTTCGTTTCGGGTTCTGTCTCAGGCTTTTGCTCAGGTTTGGTTTCGGGCTTTGCTTCAGGTTCGGTTGCCGCTCCGGTCAAGATATTTATAGTATTGTCAGCATAAATATAGTACCTGACAGAATATGTAGTGTCGTCGTCCGTTATGGTATCAATATATATCTTTCCAAAAACGCCGTCCGGATAGCCCCTGAGGTCAGCGTCTTCGCCTTTCGTATAGGCGGTGAGAATATTCGGCGCACCGCTTATATCAAGTTCTGCGAGTTTATTCGTATAGCAATACAGATATTCAAGAAGATCTTTCTTGCCCAGAACAAGTTCATCAAGTTCATTTTGTGAGCAATCTAATTGTTGAAGCTCAGTGTTACTGCTCAGATCAAGTTTTGTAAGTTTATTTTTACGGCAATCAAAATAATTAAGCTCAGTGTTCTTGCTCAGATCAAGTTCAGTGAGTTCGTTATCATAGCAATACAGTACATTAAGCGCAGGATTATTGCCAAGATCAAGTTTAGTAAGCCCGTTGTCGCCGCACCACAGTGATTCAAGCGCAGTGTTATTGCTCAAATTGATCTCTGTGATCTGGTTGTCGCCGAAATGCAGAGATTCAAGCGCAGGATTATTGTCTGTATTAAGCTTTGTAAGTTTGTTGTAACCGCAATTGAGTGCGACAAGCTCCTTGTTCTCGGTCACATCAATGCTTTCAATGTTATTACTTGCGCAGCTGAGCACCTGCAAAGCCTTATTATTGCTTAAGTCTATCTCGGAGATAGAGTTGTAATTAAATTCCAGCCTTTTCAGTGCGGTATTCTGGCTGACGTCAAGTTCTGTAAGTTGGTTTTCGCTGCAAAGCAATGTTACCAGCTTAGCGCTTTGGCTCACGTCAAGATCATGCAGTTGGTCGCCATAGCAGTATAATTCTGTAAGCTCATTACAGCCGCTAATATCGAGTTTTTCTAATTTAGGGTCATTTGTGCAATTAAGCTTTTCCAGCTTGGTATTTTTGCTCAGATCCAGCTCTTTAATATAATTGCATTTTGTCACGGTCAATTCTCTAAGCGAAGTAAGGTATTGGATACCCTCAAGATCGACAATGTATGACTCATTAAATTCCAGTTCAGTGATGTCGGCTATCTCGCTTTCAGAAAGGTGATCGTCGAAATTTTGGTCATAGCCGGTCCTTAGCCTGGAACGAAACAGAGATTCCGGAAAATGTTCTTCGGTCAAAGCAATGCCGGGGTCTTCGGCAGCGAATACCGTTGCCGGCACAGCCGAAATAAATAAAGCCGCCGTACACGCCGCCGCAGCCAATTTTTTAAATTTCATATAAATTTCCGCCTTTCAGAATAATTTACTATGAGTTCATTTTACAACTTTTTATCAAGGATTGCAAGAGCTTTTTGCAAAAAATTCTGGAAAACGAAAATTTCCCGAAGAAAAAAATCCCGCCTCTTTGCTAAGAAGCGGAATTTTGTTTTTTGAATGTTATTTTTTCTTCTTCATTGCCGCCATAGCAACACCTACTATTCCTACTAACGCAACGCCTGCAATACCCTGCTAAGTCTTTCTATCAACATTAAAAAAAGACGTGCTACAAGCAACTTGTAACACATCTATTGTAAACGAACAGTTTTTTTATGGAAATTTTTTTGCCGACCTTTACAGGCGGCTGTTTTTATGTTAAAATATTTAATGTAACGCCTGCGGGAAAATTATGGCGTATAAGGGGGTAATTCTTTGAAAAAGCTGGTAAGAGGCGTCCAGTGGGGGTTCGCTTTTGTTTTTGCGCTAACGGCGGCGGCTTCGGCGTTTTATTCCTTTCTTGCCCCGAAAAACGGCGCAGACCACATAGACCCGCACTTTAGTATGCGTGCTTTGCTGGCGTTGGTCTGCGGAACGGCGCTGTGTTTTTTGCTGCCGGCGCTATATGGCTTTCTTGAAAAGAAAACTTCCGGCTTTTCGCAGAAAAAGTTCGACATATGCTTTTGTGCGATCGCAGCGGCGGTGTTTGTCTGGCAGGTGATATCGCTGTTCTTTCTCAGGTCTGAACCTGTCAACGACCTGAAATATATAAACAGCGCAGCCGGCGAGTTTTTCAAAAACTGGGACCCGACCGCCATCTATAAGGACCTCCCCAAGCGGCATCAGGTGTATTTTATCCGCTACCCAAACAATCATCTGCTGCTGGTGATGGTGTCGCTCATATACAAGGTGTGCTATACGCTTTTCGGGAAAACGCCTATCATCGTGCCTATGTTTGTGAATCTGCTTGCGCTGTTTGCTTCTTATGTAATGGTCTACTTTATCGCAAAGCAGCTGTTCGGCGGCGGATTTAAACCGGTTTTCTGTTCGCTTATGGCGGCGTTTTTCAATGCGTTTTACACCTACACGCCGTTTTTCTACACCGACTCAATGAGTATGCCTTTTGTGACGGCTTCTGTTCTGGCTTTTCTGGTGGTAACTAAAGACGGCGCAAGACCTTTGAAAAAGGCGCTGATGATGTTTTTGTCGGCGATGTTCATGGTGGTTGGCTATAAGATGAAAGGCAGCGTGATAGTGCTTATTCCGGCGTATATACTTTATCTTGTGGCTTTCTGCAAAAAGGATAATTTCAAAGTGAAGCTGTTCGAGGGCGGAACTTTTGTGGCTTCGGCGGCAGCGGCGGCGCTTATCTGCCATATGTTCCTGTCGTTTTTTCCGGTGGCGACCGCCCAGCAGAAAGAAGAGTACGAATTTCCGGCAGTTCACTGGATAATGATGGGTCTGCGCAATCCCGGCGGCTACAATGACGACGACTTCCTTTACACCAACAGCTTTGACGGAAAGGAAGAAAGGGCGGCCGCAGATATCAAAGTCATAAAGGAAAGGCTTTCCGGCTACGGTCTTAAAGGGCTTGCGGAGCATCTTTTGATAAAGAGCAGTTATGCCTGGCATGACGGAAAGTATTTCGTAACAAAATACCTTGTCACCGGTCAGACCAACGCTTTCAAACGGTTTATTACCAGATCGTCTGTGTTTTTTGTCTACTGCAACGCATACCAGTTTGCGCTGCTTATAGGGATACTGGCGTCTTTCCTGTACGGCGCAAAGACCCACGGCAAGGACCAGGCTGCCGACCGGGAACTGCTGCTGAGGATAATCCTTTGCGGAGTGTATTTCTTTTTCCTTATCTGGGAAGCAAGGTCAAGATACCTTGTGAATTTCATGCCGCTGTTTGTGATATTGGCGGCTTCCTCTGCCGCTAAGGCAAGCGACCGCAGGAAAAAGCACAGGGCTTCTGCCGACTGATAAAACCGTCCGGACCTGCATGAGCCGGACGGTTTTTTGCTGCAAAAAAGCGGCACGACCCCAAAGCCGCACCGCTTGTTTATCTGATGTCATATTATCTTATCTGACCGCTGCCGTTTATCAGGAATTTTATGGTGGTCAGTTCCCTGAGACCCATAGGTCCTCTTGCGTGGAGCTTCTGGGTGGAAATGCCTATCTCAGCCCCCAGCCCGAACTCCTCCCCGTCGGTGAAGCGAGTGGAGCAGTTGACGTACACTGCCGCCGAATCCACCTGCTTCTGGAATTTCTCCGCATTTTCAAGGCTGTTCGTAACTATACATTCCGAGTGGCCGGTAGAATATTTTGCAATGTGTGCTATTGCTTCGTCAACATTTTCTACCACTTTTACCGAGATGATGTAGTCTAAGAACTCTCTGGCGTAGTCCTCCTCTGTTGCCGGAACAACGCAGCTGCCAAGTATCCTTGCGGTCTCATTGCAGCCCCTTATCTCAACATTGTGTTCGTCCAGGCGTTTTTTCATCATCGGCAGGAATTTCTCCGCAATATCCTTGTGAACAAGACAGCTCTCCAGGGCGTTGCATACAGACGGTCTCTGGGTCTTTCCGTTGTCGGTAAGCTCCACAGCCATCTGAAGGTCTGCGGACTCGTCCACAAAGATATGGCAGTTGCCTGTGCCTGTTTCTATTACCGGGATAGTGGCGTTTTCCACCACCGAACGGATAAGTCCGGCTCCTCCTCTGGGGATAAGCAGGTCTATAAGCCCGTTTGCCCTCATCATGAGCTGAGCCGTCTCGTGGGAGGTATCTTCCACCAGCTGAATGATATCCGGCTCAAATCCGGCTTTCTGCACAGCTCCCCTCATTACTTCCGCCAGTTTTATATTGGAAGAAAGGGCTTCCTTTCCGCCCCTGAGTATCACGGCGTTGCCGCTTTTTAAGCAAAGAGCTGCGGCGTCCACGGTGACGTTGGGTCTTGCCTCGTAGATCATGCCTATAACGCCCATGGGGACTCTCACCTTAGTTATCCTCATGCCGTTTGGTCTCACCGAACCGCCCTCTATCTCGCCTACCGGGTCTTGCAGCCCGGTGAGGTTTTCGCAGGCTTTCGCCATATTTTCAACACGTTTTTCATCGAGAGCAAGCCTGTCCAGCATCGACTGGGACATACCGTTTTCCCTTGCCTTGTCCAGGTCAAGGCGGTTAGCTTTTAATATCTCTCCGCAATTTTCCCTGAGAGCTTTTGCAATTTCCATAAGGGCAAGATTCTTTTCGGCTGTGGAAGCCGCCGCTATCTTGCCTTTGCAGGCTTTCGCCTTCTGACCCATACTGTCTATAACGCTCATTTAAGACCCTCCCGTCTTGCTTTGAAAAGAGTACCCATACTGCCTGTTTCAAACAGTTTATAAAGGTTATCCGGATCTTTTCCGTTTAAAACTATCATATCTATGCCGTTCTCGTTGGCTATCTCAGCCGCCCGCACTTTGGTTATCATTCCGCCTGTGCCAAGATGTGTTCCGGCTCCTCCGGCAAGCATTCTTATCTCATCGGTTATATCCTCTACCACCGGTATAAGCTTTGCGCCGGGGTCTTGTCTGGGGTCGCTGTCGTAAAGCCCGTCTATATCGGACATTATTATCAGCAGGTCAGCGTTTGCCAGGCAAGCTACCGTTGCCGCCAGCGAATCGTTTTCTCCGACTTCCAGTTCCAGCTCATCTATCGCAACGGTGTCGTTTTCGTTCACCACCGGTATAACTCCATAGCTGATTATGGTCTCAAGAGCGTTCTGGACGTTCTTTTTCCTGTCCTCCAGCAGAATGTACTTTGTAAGCAGCATCTGTGCGACTTTCAGGCTGTATTCCCCGAAAAGCTTGTCGTACAGATACATAAGTTCGCACTGACCCACAGCGGCGCAAGCCTGCTTGGAGGGGGTGTCTTTAGGCTTTTCTGCAAGCCCCAGTTTTGACATTCCAAGTCCGATAGCTCCGCTGGATACAAGTATCAGTTCATGACCGGCGTTCTGGAGGTCCGCCAGATTCTTTACCAGATTTTCCACACGGCGTATATTAAGCCTGCCTGTTCTGTGGGTAAGGGTGGAAGTCCCCAGCTTTACCACCACCCGCTTTTTTTCTTTCAGATATGACATTTTTTATCCTCTATTCTGTAAAATTACTCAGTTTACCACGTTCTGCGGAGAACCTGCCAGCCATTTTCTGAGGTTTTCCGCCACCACTCCCAGCAGACGTTCCCTTGTCTGCTTTGGCGACCACGCCACATGGGGAGTTATAAAGCAGTTGTCGATATTTCTCAGAGGGCAGTCCTCACGCATAGGTTCATCGGTAAGAACGTCCAGGCAAGCCGCAGCTATCCTGTGTTCTTTCAGAGCTTCTGCCAGCGCATTTTCATCTATAAGTCCGCCCCTTGCGGTGTTTATCAGCAGGGCTGAATCTTTCATCTGCGAAAGAGCAGAAGAGTCTATCATCTTTTGGTTTTCCGAAGTAAGAGGGCAGTGGAGGGACACCACGTCCGACCGCCTGAGAAGTTCCTCAAATGAGCAGACCTCTGTGCCGTCGGAGACCTTTTGAGGCGAACGGGTACAGGTTATCACATTCATTCCGAAAGCCCTTGCGATGGAAGCGACTTTCCTGCCGATATTCCCGTAGCCCACTATGCCCATAGTCTTTCCGCAGACTTCTCCGGTGGGTATGCCGAAGTAGGAAAACAGCTTGTAGTTCACCCACTGACCGCCGTTTACCGCAGAAATGTATTCTGTTATCCGGCTGTAGTAATTCAGAAGCATTGCAAAAGTATGCTGCGCCACTGCGTCGGTGGAGTAGGACGGAACGTTGCATACCACTGCTCCGTGAGCCGAGGCTGCGGACAGGTCAACGTTATTGTAGCCGGTGGCAAAAAGCCCTACATACTTCAGATGAGGGCATTTTTCAAAAACTTCCTTTGTGATAAGGCATTTGTTGCATATGACCGCATCGGCGTTCCCGATACGGTCGGCGACCTGGTCGTTGGGGGTAAAGCCGTAAACTCTGGCGTTTCCCTGGGAAGTTACACCGTCCAGCGAAACATCGCTGCGTGTCACCGTTTCAGAGTCCAGTATCACTATCTCCGGCTTTTTTCTTTCCTCAGAAGTCATCGTCATCATCGCTGTCATCGTCATCGCCGTCGGTCACGGCATATTCGTCAAACTCATCACTATCATCACTGGACTTTCCGGTAAGTTCAGCTCTTGCCTGAGCGCCCTCAGCCATGGCAGCTTCCTTTTCCGCTTTTGCCTGTTCTGCCGCCAAAGCTCTTTTGGTCGTTATCGCAGAGACAGCCGCCATTATCAGAAGAATGACTTCCCCCACAAAAGCCGCAATTATCACCATATCCTGCTCGAAGAACTGAGTTATCAGCGTCAGATCGACTGCAATTATCAGGTAAATGTAATAGTTTGAGCGTTTTCTTATATACTGCGCCCCGAACACCAGCGTTGCAATTATGCAGAATATAAAATGCGGCAGCATGGGCATAGGAGCGTTTGCCAGAGTTTTTGCCGAACTTAGCATACCGAACATCGTTAAAGACTTCCTTTCTGAAAGTATTATGCGGTCATGACAGGCAGTTACTTGAAGATGCCTGAAAAGTCAAATGTGGCGAAGTAGTCGTCCGGCGTCTCAGCCCTTCTTATGAGCTGAACGCTGCCGTCCTCCTTGAGGAGCAGTTCAGCCGAACGCAGTCTGCCGTTGTAGTTATACCCCATAGAAAAACCGTGAGCGCCGGTGTCGTGGATAACAAGTATATCGCCTATTTCCGTTTCGGGGAGCATTCTGTCTATGGCGAACTTGTCGTTGTTTTCGCAAAGACCGCCGGTAACGTCATACTTTCTGGTGCAGGGGGCGTTTTCTTTTCCCAGAACTGTAATGTGGTGGTATGAACCGTACATTGCAGGTCTCATAAGGTTGGCGGCACAGGCGTCAACGCCTATGTACTCCTTGTAGATGTGTTTCTGGTGAAGCACCGTTGTGACCAGATGTCCGTAAGGCGCAAGCATGAATCTTCCCATTTCAGTGAAGATGGCAACGTCTCCCATTCCGGCAGGAACTAGTATTTCCTCAAAAGCCTTCCTTACGCCTTCGCCTATCTTCATTATATCGTTTTGTTCCCCATCGGGACGGTATTCCACGCCCACTCCGCCTGAAAGGTTGATAAAGCTCATTTTGCAGCCTGTCTTTTCCTTTATTTCCACTGCAAGGGAAAACAGCCGCCTTGCCAGATCGGGATAATAGTCGTTGGTTGTGGTGTTGGAAGCAAGGAAAGAGTGCAGCCCGAAACGCTTTGCGCCCTTGGCTTTGAGTATACTGTAGCCCTCTATGAGCTGCTCCTTGGTGAAACCGTACTTTGCCTCTCCGGGGTTGTCCATTATCTGGTTTGCAATGGAAAAGTGTCCGCCGGGGTTGAAGCGGCAGCATATAGTTTCAGGTATGCCGCAAAGCTTATCCAGCCATTCTATGTGGGTGAAGTCGTCAAGGTTTATAATTGCGCCCAGTTTTCTGGCAAGTTTCATATCCGCTTCGGGGGTGACGTTTGAGGAAAACATTATCTCGTCACCGGAAAAACCGCAGGCGTCCGACATCATAAGCTCCGTCAGGGAGGAGCAGTCCACGCCGCAGCCCTCCTCTTTAAGCAATTTCAGGATAAAAGGGTTCGGGGTGGCTTTTATAGCAAAGTATTCCTTAAAGCCCTTATTCCAGGAAAACGCCTTGTTTACCAGTCTTGCGTTTTCTCTGATACCTTTTTCATCGTAAATATGAAAAGGCGTGGGATAAGTTTTTATTATCTCCTCAGCCTGTCCTTTGGTAATAAATGGTTTTTTCATTTTGACCGACCTTTCCGGCAGGACCTGGGACGGCAAACAGCCTGCTAAGCCGTCCTGTCATGCAAAAAATATAAAATAATTATACCAATTTCCGCAGAGTATGTCAAGACGATTTTACACAAAAGCCGCCTTTGTCACCGCCGTTTTGCCAAACCCGCAAAGGGTTGACTTTAAGGGAGATATAAGTTATAATATAATAGTACAAACGGTTTCATGACCAACAAGGAGGAATTACTTATGGCAAAATTCTGTTCAAAATGCGGTTCTCCGGTAGACGAGGGAGCAAAGTTCTGCAAAAGCTGCGGTTCTCCCATTGCAAGCCAACCGGCGCAGCCCCAGTATGACCAGCAGGCGGTATACGATCAGCAGCCTGTATACGCTCAGCAGCCGGTGAAAAAAGGCTTGAGCAAGAACGCCAAGATAATTTTGGCGGCTGTGGTGGCGGCGGTGCTGATAGCGACGGTCATAATTATTATCGTTGCGGTGAGCGGCGGTTCTGACAAAGACGATGATAAAGACGACAGGGACGACAAGAGCAGCAGCTATAATTCCGCACAGGAAGAAAGACCTCATAATAATGGGGGCGTTTACGACGAAGATGAAGATCACGACAACAACGACTATTATGACGACGAAGATGACAGGTATTACGACGATGAAGATGATTATTATGATGAAGATTATGATGATTATGACGACTTTTTCCTGATCGCAAGACCGATGCGGCAGTTGAACTGACTGCGCAATTGACCTTATCGGGCTTGAAGGGCTCGCAACACTGCAAGATGAAAATCAAGACGACCAACAAGGAGGAATTACATATGGCAAAATTCTGTTCAAAATGCGGTTCTCCGGTAGACGAGGGAGCAAAGTTCTGCAAAAGCTGCGGTTCTCCCATTGCAAGCCAGCCGGCGCAGCCACAGTATGACCAGCAGGCGGTATACGATCAGCAGCCTGTATACGCTCAGCAGCCGGTGAAAAAAGGCTTGAGCAAGAGCGCCAAGATAATTTTGGCGGCTGTTGTGGCGGCGGTGCTGATAGCGGTCGTCATAATTATTATCGTTGCGGTGAGCGGCGGTTCTGACAAAGACGACAAAGACGACAAGGACGGCAATAGCAGCAGCAAAAGCTATGAGGACGTGCTGGAAGAAACGCTGAAGGCTTATGTTGCCGGCGATTTTTCAGGAATCTTCGACAACTGGCTGTTCGGAGCTTATCTTAAAGATATCTGCGACGCACAAGGCGAGGATTATTCTGAGTTAAGAGACGAAATAAAAGGCGAATCGGCTGATGTTGCAGATGAGGTCGAAGAAGAACTGGGTAAAAACTGTAAGGTAACAATAAAGATAACCGACAAGGAGAAAGCCAACGCTGATGATATCAAGGATTTTGAAAGTGAAATCAAAGACGACTGGGGAGTAGACATAAGCGTGACCGAAGGCTACGTGGTCTATTATGAAGCTAAGTATGAAGGCGATGATGACAAGATAACCACCGATGGGGAAGCCGAACTCGTAAAAATAGACGGCGTTTGGAAAGTATATGAGCTCGACGATGACGTTGCAACTATTGATTTTTGATGCAGATTGACCGCTGCTGAATGTATAATTTAAACTGCCCGTTCCTGAAAAGGAGCGGGCTTTTTGTTGGCGGTTGACTTTGAGGAAGATGTGAGTTATAATAAAATAGTATAACTATGCTTAAAAGGAGTTTTACGGCAAATGGATCAGCGCTTTATTAGAAATTTCTGCATAATCGCACACATAGATCACGGAAAGTCCACCCTTGCGGACAGGATACTGGAACTTACCTCCACTGTGGAACTGAGAGACATGGAGGATCAGCTCCTTGACAACATGGATATCGAAAGGGAAAGAGGCATAACCATCAAGGCAAGAGCGGTAAGGCTCAGCTATCGGTCGGAAAGCGGCGAAGAGTATATACTGAACCTGATTGACACTCCCGGCCATGTGGATTTCAACTACGAGGTGTCAAGGTCGCTTGCCGCCTGCGAGGGAGCGGTGCTGGTGGTGGACGCTTCCCAGGGCATAGAGGCGCAGACTCTGGCAAATACCTACCTTGCTATAGAACACGACCTGGAAGTGCTTCCTGTGATAAACAAGATAGACCTGCCCTCCGCTGACCCGGACAAGGCTTGCGCCGAGATAGAAAACGTTATAGGTATACCGGCGCTGGACGCTCCCAGGATATCCGCCAAGACCGGCGAAAACGTCAGGGCGGTGCTGGAAAGGGTGATAAGCGATATCCCTGCCCCGGACGGAGACCCGGATTCGCCCCTGAAAGCCCTTATTTTTGACAGCTACTATGATCCCTATAAAGGGGTAATAATTTTCGTCCGGCTGGAGGACGGCAGTGTGAAAGTCGGGGACAGGATAAGGCTGATGGCTTCCGGTGCGGAGTTCCAGACCACTGAGATAGGCTATATGGGCGCAAAGGACCTTGTGCCGATAGGAGAACTGAAAGCCGGAGAAGTCGGGTATATTGCGGCTTCCATAAAGAACATAGGCGACACCAGAGTGGGCGATACGGTCACAAACGCCGACCGCCCCTGCGAAAAGCCGCTTACCGGCTACAAAAAGGTGAACCCTATGGTGTATTCGGGTATCTATCCTGCGGACGGCGCAAAGTACCCCGATCTCAGGGACGCTTTGGAGAAGCTGACGCTGAATGATGCTTCGCTGTTCTTTTCGCCGGAGACTTCTGCGGCGCTGGGATTCGGTTTCAGGTGCGGATTCCTGGGGCTTCTGCACATGGAGATAATCCAGGAGCGTCTGGAAAGAGAATACGACCTGGATCTTATCACGACCGCTCCGTCGGTAATTTATAAAGTGAACCTGACAGACGGCTCTACCGTCTATATCGACAACCCCAGCAACTTTCCTGATCCGGCGGTGATAGCTTCGGCGGAAGAACCTATAGTCAAGGCGGATATACTTGCGCCGGCTGAATTTGTTGGGAATATCATGGAGCTTTGTCAGGAAAGAAGAGGCAGTTTCAAGAACATGACCTACCTGGACGAGACCAGGGTGGAAATGCATTACGAACTGCCGCTGAACGAGATAGTGTACGATTTCTTTGATGCGCTCAAATCCAGGACCAGAGGGTACGCTTCCTTTGACTATGAGATGAAAGGCTACGCTCCGGGAAAACTGGTAAAACTGGATATCATGCTCAACGGCGAGACGGTGGACGCTCTGTCGTTCATAGTCCACGCAGACAAGGCTTACAGTCGGGGCAGGAGGATAGCCGAAAAGCTCAAGGAAAATATTCCCAGACAGCTTTTTGAAGTTCCCATACAGGCGGCAGTGGGCGGAAAAGTCATTGCAAGGGAAACTGTAAAAGCCATGCGCAAAGACGTTCTTGCAAAATGCTACGGCGGCGACATCACAAGAAAGAAAAAGCTGCTGGAAAAGCAAAAAGAGGGCAAAAAGCGCATGAGACAGCTGGGAACGGTGGAAGTTCCGCAGGAGGCTTTCATGGCGGTGCTGAAACTGGACGAGTGACGACCGGAGGCGGAAATGGAATTGTTTATCGCAGCGGCAGTGATAGCGCTGCTGCTTCTTGTGCTGGGAAACGGCTTGGGACTGACGCTGATAGTTCTGTCGGCGGCGCTGTTTCTGGTCTCTGCGGCGATACTGGCGGTTTTTCTGTTTTGCCTGACAGAGATAATTTTCAGCCGCAGGGTCAAAGGAAGATTCGTCAGGTGCGAAAAGAAAGACAGCTACAAATTCAGCGTTGCAGTGTATGAAACGGCTGACGGGGAAGTGGCGAATACTTTCCCGTGCGAGATGAAAATGCTCAGGAAGTTTTTCTACAGACCGGAAAAGGACACCGTTTTGTTTTATGTAAAGCGGAGAAACAAGGTCTACGACGGGATATCACTTGTTACCACAGTGGTGGGAGCGGTCAGCGGCGTGATAATGTTCTGCGTGACCGCAGCTGTTATGAAGTCGATGTTTTGAGAAAGGAGAGCCGTTGGTTTGGCAACAGACAGAGCAGATAGAGAAAAAGATAAAAGATCGCAGTATTGTATAAAACTGGGGCTGCTCATAGGACTGATAGGAGCGGCGGCAGTGCCGGTCTGCTATGAGGTATACGCCAATGTGAGCAGGAGCGCAGGTCTGCTGTTCATAGCGATAGGGGCGATAGCTGCGGCTGTAAAGCTCATAAGGGAAAAAGTTTCGGGAGCGGTCATGTGCTTTGCGGTGGCAGCCCCCATAGAGGCAGGATTCGGAATTGCGGCGTTTATGGTGATACATAAGGCGGTAAGGGGTTTTCTTGAGGAAAACAGCAGGTATTTTTCGCTTTCGGTAATGGATAGCGTGAAGTTCTTCGCTATGGCGGCGGCGATACAGCTCATTATACCTGTGCTGCCTATGCTGGCGGCTGGGCTGAGGGCTGCGCTGAGAAAATTCAAAGCAAACGGCGAGCTTGCCGGAAAATACATAGAAAACGCCTTTGACGACGATGACCGGGACGGATTCTGAAAAAATCAGAAAGGAGCGGCGCAAATGACCGGAATATATATCCATGTTCCTTTTTGCAGGAGAAAATGCCCGTACTGCGGCTTTTATTCGGAGAAATTCGACCCCGATCTTGCAGGGGCGTATGTCTGCGCCGTTCAGCGGAGCATGAGGAAGTATTCGGGCAGAGCCGGGGTGGTGGACACCGTTTACTTCGGCGGAGGAACGCCTTCGTTGCTGGAGGCAGAGCAGATAGGGGATATACTGAAAAGCGTAAAAAGGAATTTTGCGCTGCTTCCCGACGCTGAGATAACCTTAGAGGCTAACCCCTGCACGGTGGACCAGGATAAGCTGTCCGCCATAAGAGAGCAGGGAGTGAACAGGATATCTTTCGGGATACAGTCCGCCTGCGATTCGGAGCTGTCGGCGCTGGGAAGGCTCCACGACTGGGAGCAGGGGGAAGCGGCGGTTATGCAGAGCTACCGGGCAGGGTTCAGGAACATCTCCTGCGACCTGATGATAGGAACGCCAAGGCAGACGTTCAGTTCGCTGATGGATTCCGCCAAAAGGATAAGCCGGCTGCCGATAACGCATATTTCCGCTTATATGCTGAAAATAGAAGAGGGAACGGAGTTCGACTGCGGCTGGGTAAGGGATAACCTTCCGGAGGAGGACCAGGTCTGCGATATGTACGAGGGTCTGATAGAGCTGCTGGGCGGAATGGGCTTTGAGCAGTACGAGATATCTAACTTTTCAAAACCGGGCTGCCGCAGCCGCCACAACCTGAAATACTGGCAGGGTTCGGAATACCTGGGGTTCGGACCGTCGGCGCACTCTTATTTCGGGGGACGCAGGTTCTTTGTGCCGGCTGATATATACGACTATATAACCTCCGATTCTCAGGAGGAGATCACCGAGGACGAGTCCCCTGACAAGGCGGAAGAATATGTGATGCTTTCGCTCAGGCTGAAAGAGGGGATATCCTTTATCAGGTACCTGGAACTGGGCGGAGACGCTTCGCAGCTGTTCAGCAGGGCGGAAGTGTTCAGCGGTTCGGGACTGCTGGAGCTGGACGGCAACGGGATAAGGCTCACCCCAAAAGGGTTTCTTGTCTCAAACAGCATAATTGCGGAACTTCTTTACTGAAAATTTACATTTTGCAGGCAGGTATTATTTGGCGAAACGAATACCTTTGTGCAGAATGTATAAACTTTTGCCGATATTTTTGGCAAGGTATACAATAATGGCGGCAGGTCAAAAATAAAGTTGTAAATTTTGCAAAACAGTGATAAAATTAAAACTAAGTATAAAGGTAAGCGACAGGACTATCCCGGAGGGCGGTATGGTTATGAAGAAAGCGGTTTGTTTAGTTCTTTCAGCGGCTTTGGCAGCGGTGAGCTGCGGCTGCGCAAACAAGGATAAGTCTCAGGAAGATGCGTCTATACTGATACTTGAGACCAAAGAGGAAACATACAACACAGTCACCGCCGAAGTGGGGAGCATTTCGGACGCTTATGTGATGGACGGAAACTTTGATTATCCTTATTCTCAGCTTTTGTCTTTTGAAGTAGACGGGCTGGTGGACAAGGTGGTTTTCGATCCCCAGAGCGAAGTCAAAGAAGGGGACGTGCTGATACAGCTTCGCACCGACGAGATAGACCAGGAGATAGAGACCCAGCAGCTCAGGGTGGATTCGGCAAAGCAGACGCTTGAAAGCGTCAAGAGCAGCGGAGCGTCCGACACGGAGGTGGAGTTTGCCCAGATAAGCTGCGACATCGAGGAAAACAAGATGGAGCAGTTGGAAACCGAAAAGGCGAAGTACAGCATAAAAGCTCCGTTTGACGGGGTCGTTATCATGTCTGACGACATAGAGACCTACAAGCAAGACCCGGAAGTCCATGCCGGTCAGAGCTTTGGATTCATAAACGATTACAGCCGCAACAAATTATGCGGAACTGTTTTTGGGAACTCTCTGGAAAACGTTTATTTCGGCACGAGGGTGGAAGTGAGTCAGGGCAACACCATTGCCAACGGCACCATCTCGGATATAATTTACAGCGGCAGCGGAGAATACCTCACCTGCAAATATGTAGTAGATCTGGACGAAGGTTCGCCGGAGATAATGGATCTGGGCGGAATAGTCATCAGGATAAGGGTATACGAGAAAGACAACGCCGTGCTTGTGCCAACTGATTCCATAGTTCATGTAGGAGACAGGACGTTTGTTTACACTCTGGTGGACGGCATCAGGGTAGAGACAGATGTGGAGCTTGGCATAGAAAACGAACTTTCCGGCAAGACGGAGATACTCAGCGGCGTAAACGGCGGAGACGCCATAGTTGTAAGCTGACGCTCCCACCGGCGCAGACCCCGACTGCCGCCTCTGGCGGCAGTCGGGGCGACAGACCCGCTTGCGGGTCTGTCAGGAGCTGAAAGCTCCGCTGCGCCGGCGGAAGCTGCAAAGGCGCTGTAAGGGAAAGATCCCAGGACTTAACAGAGAAAAGAAAACAAAAAGTTAGGAGGACACGGTTTTGAACGGTATTTTTGCAAACCCGTGGGTGAAGAAACTTATCTCGGCATTCGACCTGATATATGTGGTCGTGCTTGTGCTGCTGTCGTACTCTACTTTCCTGTACGACCTGGAGATACACCCCCAGAGCAGGGGACTGTTCTTTACAGTCTACTTTATGGCAAGCTTGATATTTCTGGTGCTGATGATATTCACAAGAAAAGAGATCCTCACAAGGATAACCGCTTTTATCCTGCTGCCGCTGGTCTTTACCCTCATTATCTTCAATATGGGCAACTGGATACTGATAATACCGCCGTTTCTTGTGTCGCTGACTATATTCTTCGTGTGCGATTCAAACGAAACGCTTAAAGTAATTTTCGGAACTATCTACCTGCTGATGTACGTTCTGGGAATAGTTGCACTGTATGTCTTTTCAAACTTTAATACGGCGGTGGAAACACGCCTGGACGATTCCCTCAGCCCGGACAGCGAGGTGTACCAGCTTTACGATATGACTGCGGTACTGGAACAGGTGAAAGCCAGCAACGCTGTTTCGCCGGACGGAAAACTCAGGTTCTTCCTCTATGACGTTCAGGATAACAACAGAGGCGAACTTAAACTTATTGTCGAGCCTTACGGTCAGGATAAAGTGATGAAGTTCTTCACTTTGAAACAAAAGGGAATAAGACGTATAGTTTACAGGTTCGAGGGAAGAGGAGAAATACCTGAGATAAAGTGGAAAGACAACACTACCGTGCAGTATAAACTGCCGGACAGCGATGACTACAGGGAGTCTTTCGTGCAGCTGCCTGAAAAGGATTATTTTGAATTTCTTGGGCTTGATTAAATAATTTCCGTCCGGAGTTTTACTTTGGACGGAATTTTTTGTGAGCAAATAATGTTTGTTTAAAAAACTGCTTGCAAAATGATGAAAGATGTTATATAATTATTTGTGTGAGAACAGACTGCTGAAAGCGGACTGTTCATTATAAAAAAATTACTTTGAGAGGAGTATTTTGAATGATCTATTCGCATGAAGTTGAAACAATGTGCCCTGTGGCTCAGGGCGTTGCTCACGGCGCAGCTCCCATTCCGGAAGAAGCAAAGTGGGTCAAGGCAAAGGAGATCAAGGATATTTCCGGCTTTACCCACGGTATCGGCTGGTGTGCGCCTCAGCAGGGTACCTGCAAGCTCACCCTTAACGTTAAAGAGGGCGTTATCCAGGAATGTCTGGTGGAAACTATCGGCTGCTCCGGTATGACCCACTCCGCTGCTATGGCGGCTGAGATACTTCCGGGTAGAACTATACTTGAAGCCCTTAATACCGACCTGGTGTGCGACGCTATCAATACCGCTATGAGAGAACTTTTCCTCCAGATCGTTTACGGACGTTCACAGAGCGCTTTCTCAGAGGACGGACTGGTAGTAGGCGCAGGACTTGAGGACCTGGGCAAAGGTCTGCGTTCTCAGGTTGGTACTATGTACGGAACTCTTGCTAAAGGTCCGAGATATCTGGAAATGACCGACGGCTATGTTACCGGTATCGCCCTTAACGAGGACAGCGAGATAATCGGATATCAGTATGTTAATTTCGGAAAAATGATGGACTTCATCAAAGCCGGCGACGACGCTAACACAGCGTTTGAAAAGGCTAAGGGTCAGTACGGCAGAGTTGCTGATGCAGTCAAGATCGTTGACCCCAGAAAAGAATAAGGAGGATATGAGCAATGGCTTTATTTGAATCTTATGAGAGACGTGAAAAGCAGATACTTGCCGTTCTTGAACAGTATGGAATCAAGTCCATCGAGGAGTGCGCTGACATCTGCAAGGAAAAGGGCTTCGACCCCTATACCATAGTTCAGGGTATCCAGCCTATATGCTTTGAAAACGCAAAGTGGGCTTATACAGTAGGCTGCGCTATCGCAATAAAGAAAGGCTGCACAAGAGCGGCTGACGCTGCTGCGGCTATTGGAGAAGGACTTCAGGCATTCTGTATACCGGGTTCTGTTGCAGACCAGAGAAAAGTTGGTCTTGGACACGGAAATCTGGGCAAGATGCTGCTTGAAGAAGAAACAGAGTGCTTTGCATTCCTGGCAGGACATGAATCTTTCGCAGCCGCTGAAGGTGCGATCGGAATTGCTGAAAAGGCAAACAAAGTCCGCAAGACTCCTCTCAGAGTTATACTTAACGGTCTTGGAAAAGATGCGGCTCAGATCATCGCAAGAATAAACGGCTTTACATATGTTGAGACTGAGATGGATTACTACACCGGAGAAGTAAAGGAAGTTTTCAGAAAGGCTTACTCCGACGGACTGCGTGCTAAAGTAAACTGCTACGGCGCAAACGATGTTACCGAGGGCGTTGCTATAATGTGGAAAGAAGGCGTTGACGTTTCTATTACAGGAAACTCCACCAACCCCACCAGATTCCAGCACCCTGTAGCGGGAACTTACAAGAAAGAATGTGTTGAAAAGGGCAAGAAATACTTCTCAGTTGCTTCCGGCGGAGGAACAGGAAGAACTCTCCACCCGGACAACATGGCGGCAGGCCCTGCTTCCTACGGAATGACCGATACTATGGGAAGAATGCACTCTGACGCTCAGTTTGCAGGATCTTCTTCAGTGCCGGCTCACGTTGAGATGATGGGTCTTATCGGAATGGGCAACAACCCGATGGTTGGCGCTACCGTTGCCTGCGCTGTTGCCGTTGAAGAGGCTATGAAGTAAACAGATCGGATATTCCGGTCTTGATAAAACTACACCCCGGCTTCACGTTTTGATGAAATCGGGGTGAGCTTTTCAATGAGACAGGGAACACCTGCTTTTTGAAATAAAAGGATATGAGGCGATAATTATGAAAATTACAGACGATATCAGATATGTGGGGGTCAACGACCACGACATAGACCTGTTCGAGGGGCAGTATGTTGTGGAAAACGGAATGGCTTACAATTCCTACGTTATCTGCGACCAGAAAACTGCCGTTATGGATACGGTGGACGCAAGGTTTACCCACCAGTGGCTGGACAACATCAGGGTAGAACTGGGCGACAAAGCTCCCGACTACCTTATTATCCAGCATATGGAGCCGGATCATTCCGCAAACATCGACAACTTTATGAGTCTTTATAAGACCACTAAGATCGTTGCTTCAAAGAAGGCTTTTGATATGATGAAGAACTTCTTCGGCACGGATTATGCGGACAGACAGATAGTTGTGGGAGAGGGGGATACCCTTTCTCTGGGAAAACATACACTCACTTTTGTGACCGCTCCTATGGTGCATTGGCCGGAAGTAATAGTTACCTACGACAGCTGCGACAAGGTGCTTTTCTCAGCGGACGGCTTTGGAAAATTCGGCGCTCTGGACGCCGACGAGGACTGGGCTTGCGAGGCGAGAAGATATTATTTCGGCATAGTGGGAAAATACGGCGCACAGGTGCAGGCTCTGCTGAAAAAAGCAGCCGGACTGGATATCTCCATTATCTGCCCTCTCCACGGACCGATACTTACCGAGGACCTTGGCTACTACATCGGGCTTTACAACACCTGGTCCTCCTACGAGATAGAAAGCGACGGAATAATGATAGCTTATACGTCGGTGTACGGTCACACTAAAAAGGCGGTGGAACTGCTTGCTGAAAAGCTTAAAGAAAAGGGCTGCCCCAAAGTCGTGGTGAACGATCTGGCAAGGTGCGATATGCCGGAAGCCGTGGAGGACGCCTTCAGATACGGCAAACTGGTGCTTGCCACAACTACCTACAACGCCGGTGTGTTCCCGTTCATGAGGGAATTTATAGAGGAACTGACAGAAAGAAACTTCCGCAACAGGACGGTAGCTCTTATTGAGAACGGAAGCTGGGCTCCCATGGCTGCAAAGACGATGAAAGGAATGTTGGAGGGCTGCAAGAACCTGAATTTTACAAACACCACCGTTCATATCAAGTCTAACCTTGACAGCGAAAGCTCTGAGCAGCTGGAGCAGCTGGCTCAGGAACTTTGCATGGACTACATCGCCCAGCACGGCGAGACCGCCAACAAGCACGACATGAACGCTCTCTTCCGGATAGGCTACGGGCTGTATGTGGTCACCACCAACGATGGCAAGAACGACAACGGTCTTATCGTAAACACCGTTTCCCAGGTGGCTGATTCCCCCAACAGGATAGCCGTTACCATCAACAAGCAGAACTATTCTTACCATATAATCAAGCAGACCGGCATAATGAACATCAACTGTCTGTCTGTGGACGCACCGTTCAGCCTGTTTGAAAACTTCGGCTTCAGAAGCGGAAGAAACTCCGATAAGTTTGAAAACTACGAGGTGCTTCGCTCCGACAACGGACTGGTGTTCCTCTCACGCTACACAAACGCTTTTGTTTCGCTGAAAGTTGAGCAGTATGTGGATCTGGAGAGCCACGGAATGTTCATTTGCAGCATTACCGAGGCAAGAGTCATATCCGATGCGGAGACTATGACTTACAGCTACTACCACCAGAACGTAAAGCCCAAGCCCCAGACTGATGGGAAGAAAGGCTTTGTCTGCAAGATCTGCGGATATATCTACGAGGGTGACGAACTCCCCGATGACTTTGTCTGTCCGCTATGCAAGCACGGAGCTGCGGATTTTGAACCGATAGTTTAAGCTAAAGCAATATCCCCCGACTGCTGATCGGGGGATATTTTATGCGTTCATGTAGTTTGCTTCGGCGGCTTTCCAGTTTATCAGGCGGAAGAAATTCCTGCTGTAGAGGTCACGATCGTTAAGATATTGCAGGTAGTAAGCGTGTTCCCACAGGTCGCAGCACAGGACGGGTCTCAGACCGTATTGGGGGAGCGATTCCTGCTCTTTGGTGACGGCGATAAGAAGTTTTCCGCCGCTGTCGGAAGCCAGCCACACATACCCTGAGCCGTACATCTGACCGCAGGCTTGCAAGAATTTCAGCTTGAAGCCCTCGAACGAACCGAAAGTTTCTCCGATGGCAAGCCGTAGCTTGGGCTGGGGGAGCTGGTCGCCGGGGCGTCCCATGCAGCCAAAGTAGATCTGGTGGTTGTAAACGCCGCCTGCGCTGCGTATGACTGCTTCACGGGAGTCTGCCGGTATGACCGATGGGTCGGAAAGCAGTTTGGCAAGCGGGATATCATGCAGCTGAGGGAGGTCTTTGAGCTGGGAGTTCAACTGGGAAATGTATTTTTTGTAGTGTAGCTGGTAATGGCACAGAATGGTGCGACGGTCCAACAGCGGAGCAAGCCGGTCAACGCCGAACGGCAGTTTCTGCGGCTGGAAAGGATAGGTCTGCTCCATAGGGTTCAGCTCCTTTCAAACTGCTGCGCCAGCCGCTCGAAGGCACGGTCTAAGGCGGAGAAGTCCATGGCGGATATGTAGATCTGCTCCAGCAGGTCGTGAGTTTTCAGGGAGACCCGCATGGTGTCCGAAGCCTCCTGAGTCAGGTCGGCGCAGGCGTTCCTGTTTAGCCGCAGACGGTACTTTTTGCCCGAAAGAGTCTGCTTGTTGTAAAATCTCAGCATATTTACCGGCTTTGCAGACGGCATTTCCAGACGGGTAAGAGGGTCTGCGGTGACAAAGGCGGTCTTTAGTCCGGGGACAAGCAGATGTTCGTAGACAGGCTGGGAGAAAACATTGCAAAGGC
>CANRLY010000006.1 GCA_947631585.1 uncultured Clostridia bacterium | reverse complement strand
TTTCATGGCACGGAACAGCTCCTAACGCCGAACAGTATGAGCAGGCAATGTCTGAACTGAAAGAAACACTGAAGAGCTTGGAGGGTTAAAGCAATGGCTGAGATTATTAAAAAAGCTACCAGAGAAAGCTACGGAGAGGCGCTTGCCCAGCTTGGTGATAAGTATGAGGACCTTGTGGTGCTGGACGCCGACCTTGCCGCCGCTACAAAGACAGGTATTTTCAAGAAGAAGTTCCCTGACAGATTCTTTGACTGCGGTATCGCAGAAGGCAATATGATGGGAGTAGCGGCAGGTCTTGCGACTACCGGAAAGATACCGTTTGCGTCTACATTTGCAATGTTCGCCGCCGGAAGGGCATTTGAAATAGTGCGCAATTCCATTGGATATCCCCACCTTAATGTTAAAATAGGCGCAACTCACGCAGGAATTTCCGTCGGAGAGGACGGCGCAACTCATCAGTGCAATGAAGATATCGCTCTTATGAGAACTATTCCCGGAATGACTATAATCAACCCTGCGGACGATGTTGAGGCAAAGGCGGCAGTGGAAGCCGCTATCCTCCATGACGGACCGGTGTATATGCGGTTCGGCAGACTGGCAGCGCCGGTATTCAACGACCCGTCCACCTATAAGTTTGAACTTGGAAAGGGTATCCAGCTCAGAGAGGGCAAGGATATCACTATAGTTGCCACCGGACTTATGGTGTCGGAGGCTCTTGCCGCCGCTGACGAGCTTGCCGCTGAGGGCATAAGCGCAGCGGTCGTAAATATCCACACCATCAAGCCTATCGACAGCGATATTATCATAAAAGCCGCTAAGGAAACGGGCAGGATAGTTACCGTGGAGGAGCATAGCGTGATAGGAGGACTGGGTTCTGCGGTCTGCGATGTGCTTTGTGAGAATTATCCTGCAAAGGTGACAAAGATCGGCGTGAACGATGAGTTCGGTCACTCAGGCCCTGCGGTGGAATTGCTGAAAGAATTTGGACTTTGCGCTTCAAACATTGCAGCGACCGTCAAAAAAGAACTGAACAAGTAAACATAAAGCACGGCTGTAAATTATTTTACAGCCTGCTTGCATTTTTGCAGCTTTTAACCATTTTTCATTTTCCTGAATAGTATTTACTAAAACGGGGGAGTGAGAGATTTGAGGCGCAAAACTTCACGAATAAGCCCAAAAGCCGCAAAAATTATCGCAATAGCAGTGTTTATTGTTATCTTGGCAGGAATGATGATACACATTTCTGTAACACGCCACTACAGGGATATTTCCGAAAGGGAAGGGACAAAGGTCACGGCTTACGTTATAAGCAGCTGTGTTGACGATATACTTGCTTCCGAAAAAGATACCGCCCGGCAGCTGGTCAGTATCACCTACGGCGAGGACGGAAAAGTCAGGTCGGTGGAGACTGACCCGGCAGCGGTCAACAGGATACAGAGCATGATACTGAGAGAGGTAAATTCAGCTCTCAGCGATAATGAAGCTCTCCATGTGAAACTGCCTGTCGGCACGCTGACCGATAATTCGTTTCTTACCGGCAGAGGGCCTGAGATAGAACTTGTGTTCGATCAGAAAGGTTCGGCGACAGTCACGCTGGAAAACAAACTTATTTCCGGCGGCATAAACCAGACGGTCTATCGGGTCTATGCCCGTATAGATGCGGATATTTACAGCGTTTCGCCGTTTGACTCCGTGCCGATACACTTTTCTTTTGACTACCTGCTTTCAGAAACGGTCATAGTCGGGGACATACCTGAGAGCTACTTCCAATGCACCCCTCCGCAGATGTCGCCAGCCGAATCGGCGGCGGCATACAAGCTTTCAGCAGGAAAACAGGTTTTCCTGCTGAAAGTCTGAGGAGCTGAAGCTCCGCTGCGGAGGGGCGTGGGAACAGCACTCAGTTTGCAAAAACGAAATCTGAATATTCTGTTAAAACGTCTAGCATATTGTGGGAATAATATGCTATAATAACAGTGGCGTGTCAGGCGCAAAAAGCATTTTTTCCGAAAGGACTGATAGCTATTACCTACGATGAGGCAAAGATCAGAATAGATCAGCTTGTGGAATTGCTCAATTACCACAGCAGACTGTACTATGTTGAAAACCGGAACGAGATCTCGGATTATGAATACGATATGCTCCAGAATGAACTGAAACAACTGGAGAAAGAGTACCCTCAGCTGGTAAGGAGCGACTCCCCGACCCAGCGAGTTGGGGGAGAAGCAGTGGCAGGCTTTGAGAAAGTCACCCATATCGTGCAGATGGGCTCGATACAGGACGTGTTTTCTTTTGAAGAAGTGGAACAGTTCGTAAATACCGTTAAACAAACGGTGGGGGAAGCTAAGTTCGTGGTCGAACCGAAAATAGACGGGCTTTCGGTCTCCCTTGAATACCGCAGTGGTGAATTGACGGTAGGCTCTACCAGGGGCGACGGATTTGTCGGCGAAAATGTTACCCATAACCTTAAAACCGTCAGGTCTGTTCCTCTGAGAATACCTGAACCCCTTGAACTGCTGGAGGTGAGGGGCGAGGTCTATATGCCTAAAAACGTGTTCTTCGATATAGTGGATAAACAGATAAAAAACGGCGAACAGCCTTTTAAAAATCCCAGAAACGCTGCGGCAGGCTCTCTCAGACAAAAAGACCCTAAAATAACCGCTAAAAGAGAACTGGATATTTTCTGCTTTAATATCCAGCAGGTGCAGGGCAAGGAACTTACATCTCATAAACAGTCCCTGGACTATATCTCTCAGCTGGGATTCAGAACTATCCCCGACTATAAACTGGCGGAAACTTTCCAAGAGATAGTTGAACTGATAAATAAGATAGGCGAAAAACGCTTTGACCTGCCTTTCGATATAGACGGCGTGGTCATTAAAGTCGATAGCTTCGCCCAGCGTGAGATACTTGGCTCTACCGCTAAGACCCCCAGATGGGCGGTGGCATATAAATTCCCGCCGGAGGAAAAACAGACCGAACTGAAAAGCATAGAACTGAATGTGGGCAGAAGCGGCGCAGTTACGCCGGTGGCTGTGTTTGAACCGGTCTTTCTCGCAGGGACAAGCGTTTCAAGGGCTACTTTGCATAATCAGGACTTTATTGCTGAAAAACAGGTGGCAGTCGGCGATGTTATAACCGTCCGCAAGGCAGGGGATATAATCCCCGAAGTGGTCTGCGTCAGCGAAAAGCGGTCGGACGAGAAGTTTTTCCGGCTGCCTGATAAATGCCCGGTCTGCGGAACAGACCTTGTACGTTCGGACGAGGAAGCGGCGATAAGATGCCCGAATGTGGACTGTCCGGCTCAGATATTCAGAAGTATCGTGCATTTTGCTTCACGGGGCGCAATGGATATCGAGGGTCTTGGACCTGCCGTGGCTGACGCACTTCTTAAAGCGGATCTGATAAAATCGGTGGCTGACCTTTACGACCTGACCGATGAACAGCTGTTGGAACTGGATAACTTCAAGGAAAAGTCAGCGGCTAATCTTATTGAGGCGATAAACGCTTCCAAGGAACGCTCCCTGGACAGACTGATATTCGGTCTGGGAATAAGAAACGTAGGTCAGGCAAGCGCAAAACTGCTTTGCCAGCGGTTCGGCGACCTTGAAAACATTATGAACGCCACGGCGGAGGAGATCTCGGATATCGAGGGCTTCGGGGAAGTGATGGCGCAAAGCGTCTATGAAGCGCTGAGAGAACCGCATATGACAGAACTTATCAGGCATCTGGAAAGCTGCGGAGTCAATACAAAGTTTGAAAAGACTGCTTCAGATGAAAAACTCAGGGGACTTACTTTTGTGCTTACCGGAACGCTCCCGACTATGAAGCGTGAGGAGGCAAAAGAACTTATTGAAAAGTCCGGCGGAAAAGTCAGCGGTTCTGTTTCCAAAAAGACAAGCTATGTGCTTGCCGGAGAAGAAGCAGGCAGCAAACTTATCAAGGCGCAGCAGCTGGGAATACCAATTATTTCCGAAGAGGAATTTTTGAATATGATAAACTAAAGGCAGGAGGAAAAAATATGAACATTGACATCAGACATATCGCAAAACTGTCAAGGCTTCACATCAGCGAAGAAAATATCCCTAAGTTTGAAAAGGATATGCAGGATATCGTCAGCATGGTAGAAAAACTGCCGGATATTGACGATGATATGATACTCGATGAAAGCAACGCCATGACGCTCAGAGAAGATAAGGCGGTGACCGGAAAGTATACCAGGGAGGAACTTATGGCAAATGCTCCCCAGGTGAAAGCCGGCTGCCTCGTAGTGCCTAAGACTGTTGAATAAGGAAGTGTTTGTATGGAACTTTATAATAAAAGCGCAGCTGAACTGTCAAAAATGCTTGCTGATAAGCAGATAAGCTCAGTTGAACTGACAAAAAGCGTGTTCGACGTATCTCTCAGGTGGAAGATAAGGTAAACGCCTATGTGACCGAAGATATGGAAAATGCTTTAAAGACCGCCGAGGATATCGACCGGCGTCGCAGCTCCGGGGAACAACTGGGAGAACTTGCCGGGATACCCGTGGGCATAAAGGATAATATCTCCACTAAAGGTCTGAGGACAAGCTGTTCTTCTAAAATGCTTGAAAACTACGTTCCGCCGTTCAATGCGTTTGTGGTGGAAAAACTAAAGCAGGCAGGCGTAGTCATCACCGGAAAACTCAATATGGACGAGTTCGCTATGGGTTCGTCTACTGAGACTTCGTATTTCGGCGTGACAAGAAATCCTTACGACCTGGACAGGATACCCGGAGGGTCCTCAGGAGGTTCGGCGGCAGCCGTTGCAGCCGGAGAAGCTGTTGCAGCTATCGGCTCTGATACCGGCGGTTCTATCAGACAGCCGGCGTCTTACTGCGGAGTTGTGGGACTTAAACCTACTTATGGGGCTGTTTCCAGATTCGGACTTGTGGCGTTTGCATCTTCTCTTGACCAGATAGGACCTATCACAAGAACAGTTGAGGACGCAGCAATGCTCCAGTCGGCGATATGCGGCCACGATAAAATGGACGCAACTTCCGTTATCACAGAAGCCAAAGACTATAAGGCGGCTCTTACCGCAGGCGTAAAAGGCGTCAGAATAGGCATACCAAAGGAATATTTCGGAGACGGTATCGACGATAACGTCAAGACTGCCGTTATGCAGGCGGTGAAACTTCTGGAACAGAACGGCGCAGTCGTTAAGGAGATAAGCCTGCCATCGACCGATTACGCTCTTTCTTCCTACTATATCATTTCTTCGGCGGAAGCTTCCTCTAACCTTGCCAGATATGACGGAGTAAAGTACGGCTACCGTTCGGAAAACTATGACGGACTTATTGATATGTACGAAAAGACCCGTTCTGAGGGCTTCGGCGATGAGGTCAAGAGGAGGATAATGTTGGGTACTTTCGTGCTGAGTTCCGGATTCTATGACGCTTACTATAAAAAAGCAAAACTTCTGCAAAGAAGAATTTCGGCGGAATTTTCAGAGAACTTCAGGGACATAGACGTTATCGCAACTCCTACCGTTCCGTCTGCCGCTTTCAAGATCGGAGAGAACTTCGGCGACCCGGTAAAGATGTATGCGACAGATATCTGTACTGTGACCATAAATATAGCCGGACTTCCGGCAATAAGCGTTCCCTGCGGCTACAGCGTGGAGGGACTTCCTATCGGGCTTCAGCTCATAGGCGACAAATTTATGGAACAGAAGCTGCTTGATACCGCTTACACATACGAAAAACTTGTAGGCGGATTCAGGTCACCTAAACTCTGATATAGAAAGGCTGATACTTATGAACAATGGTTATGAAGCTGTGATCGGTCTTGAAACTCATGCTGAATTGAGTACCGATTCCAAAATATACTGCGACTGTAAAAACGCTTTCGGTCTGGAAGTAAATTCTCAGGTCTGCCCGATCTGTATGGGTATGCCGGGAACTCTCCCTACACTTAATGAAAAAGTGGTGGATTACGCCATAATGATGGGACACGCCCTTAATTGCAGGATAAACCGTGTCTCCAAACAGGACAGAAAAAACTATTTCTACCCCGACCTGCCAAAGGCGTACCAGATCTCCCAGGACGATACGCCTCTTTGCGCTGACGGCTATGTGGATATAATGGTAAACGGCGTTGAGCGAAAAATAGGCGTTACCCGTATCCATATCGAGGAGGACGCAGGCAAGCTCCTTCACTCTGACAAGTTCGACGGCTGCTCTCTGGTCGATCTGAACAGATGCGGAGTACCGCTGATAGAGATAGTTTCCGAACCGGACCTCAGAAGCCCGGAAGAAGCTAAGGTCTACCTGGAAACGCTCAAGTCAATTTTGCAGTATCTGGATATCTGCGACTGTAAAATGCAGGAAGGCTCTATAAGATGCGACGTAAACGTTTCTGTCCACAAGATAGGCGAACCGTTTGGAACAAGAACAGAAATGAAAAACGTAAACTCTTTCTCTGCTGCGGTAAGAGGTATAGAGTACGAGATAAACCGGCAGATCTCTGTGCTGGAAGCAGGCGGAACTATTTCACAGGAGACCAGAAGATGGGACGATGTGAAAGGCGAAAGCGTGCTTATGAGAAGCAAGGAGGACGCTCACGACTATAGATATTTCCCTGAGCCCGACCTGAGAACGATAGTTGTGGAGCAGGAGAGGATAGACGATCTGAAAAAACGTATCCCTGAACTGCCTAACAGAAAGATACTCAGGTATGTGAAAGACTGGGGCGTCGCACAGAAAGATGCAACTTTCATTGCGGAGAATATCGAGCTGGCAGAACTTTTTGACAGCTGTATGGCAAAAGGCAGATTTTCCGCAAGAGCTTACACAACATGGATCCTCGGCGACCTGGTGAAGCACCTGAACGAGACAGGAAAAACCGTTTCGCAGACAAAGATAAACGCAGATAACCTGACCGATCTGGTAGAGTCTATAGAGAAGAACGTTATCTCAAACGCAGGCGGAAAGAAAGTGTTTGCAGTTCTGCTGAACGAGGATAAAAAGGTTTCCGACCTTATCGAACAGCTGGGACTTGCTCAGGTCTCCGATACTTCAGAGCTTGAAAAGATAGCTGATTCGGTGCTGGCGGAAAATGAAAAATCTGTAAACGACTATAAGAACGGCAAGACCAACGCCCTTGGATATCTGGTGGGTCAGTGCATGAAAGCTTCCAAAGGCAAGGCGAATCCCCAGATGATGAAAGAGATAGTCCTTTCAAAGCTGGGATAATGAGATATAGCAGATAAAAAAAGAACGGCGCAGTGCCGTTCTTTTTTTGCCAAAGTAAAAAGCAGGGACTTGAAACAGCCCCTGCGTTCTGAGATCAAATATCGTCGCCTTCCTGGTTGGGAATTTCCAGCTGCTTTTTGGGAATACGTTTGATAGGATCATAAATGAACTTTTTACAACTGTAATCAGCGTCAACAAGACCTGTCTTTTCGCACAGTACCTTGTTGCCCTCCTTTGAACGGTTCCCGAAAGTGCAGTAAGCACAGGACGGCTCAATATCGTTTCCGAAATATTTCTTTTTCATGATCGTATCCCTCCGATTAGAATATCTAAGTCTGCAATAACATTATATCACACTTTTCTTCGGATTGCTAGTCTTTTTTGAAAAAATTATTGTTATAATCATAAAAATCAGACAAATGCCCGAAAACACGCTGTTTTTCAGACTATGTGAAGAGTATGCCGCCTGCGCAAAGGCATATTCTGCAAAGTTTGACTGGGTAATTATTACAAAATTTATAATTCCGGCTAATATTGAAATAGGCAAACGGAAGATAAAAAATTTTTTCAGGCTGAATTTGTTTTTGGTTATGGCAAGAAGCTGCATATGTACGCAAATGCCGCCGAAGGATATCAGGGCGGTCATCAGCGGCAGAAGTCTCAGGTCGCTCCTGAAAGAGGAGATGTTGGAAATTTCAAGAAAAGTGCGTATGCCGGTGTCTGTATTTGTACCGGCAAATATCCTGAGAAGTCCGGCTGAGTCCGCAATAGAAAGGAAGTACGAGAAACTGATTATCATCAGGCAGATCATAAGCATAGCGTTCCCGGAGGAGGCGACCGAGTCTACCAGTATTTTCGGGGAAAAGGTCATGGAGCTGTCCGATTCGGCGCATTTCGGCTTGAAAAACCGCCCGATAACAAAGGCAGCAACGGCATTTGCCGCAGCGCAGGAAATGAAAACCGTCATGCCCAGCGTAAGGTTTGAAAAAATCCCAACGCCAATTACGCCAAGTATAAAGGCAGGTCCGCTGCCGTAACAGCACACCGCCATCACTTCGGCGGTCTTTTTGTCTATCGAACCGTTTTCCTGAAGCTGTAAAAGCATTTTTGCTCCGACGGGATATCCGGCGATATTGCTAATCAGAAAAACCGGAAACAACTGCTTTGGCAGCCCGAACAGCCATTTTGAGACCGGATAGAACAGCGATGACAAAACATGGTAAAGTCCGCTGCTTATCAGAAGCTGTGATAACAGCATCATTCCAAACAGAGACGGCACTATAACGTCAAGACATCTTGCGATACCTGAACTTATACCCAGCATCGCCTCTTTTGAGTGGATAAGACTTACCGTCACGCACCATACTGCCGCACCGCAGGCAGCCAATGCCGCCGCTTTTTTCAGTTTGATAAAGACCACCTATCTTTCATACCTGTACAGGCAAATTTTGTCCCAGAAAAAGTATATGAGAAATCCGAGGATAATATAATACAATGTAACAACGAAGCCCGCAGGCGGCTGCGCAGCCGTTCTCAGCCGCTTTGCGGCAGAGAACGTTCAGGGTCACCGGGGTGACCCTGCGGAACAGAATGTTCCTCTGCGCAGCCGCCCGAAAGCCGAACCGCTGAAATGTTGCTGCTGCGGAAGAGACCCAAAAGGAAATATCAGAGGAGGACCGCTATGAACAGTATGGTTGAAAAGATACGGAAAATGTTTTATATGAACTCCTGCATCAGCGTTCTGGATAATAAACAGGTGCTGGTGGAGAACTGTAAGTCGCTGCTGGAATGTAACGAGATACTGGTGCGTATAGTTGCGGCAGGGTATATAGTGGAAGTCTGGGGCAGAGGACTTACCACAAATAATTATTCTTCCGGCAGCGTGATGGTCAAAGGCGAGATACAGTCTGTTTCCGTGACAAAAAGAGGAGAAAGAAAATGAGTGTTTTCGGTAAGATAAGATTTGTGATAAAGGGAGATAATATCAGCAGACTGCTGAAACTTATCTTCGATGAAAATATAACCTGCGCCGGACTTAGCGAAAACAGCGGAACTCTTACCGGACAATGCAGCCTGAAAGATTCCTATCCGCTGGAAAGAGCTTGCATAGACCTTGACCTGGAATATGAGTTTCAGGAGGATAAAAGCCTGGTCTCTGCGGTAAGATGGCTGTGGGGAAGAAAAGGTATCCTCGTGGGGGCGCTGGTGGGAACTCTGCTGGTGACTTTCCTGTCAAATACTGTCCTTAAAATAAACGTTATCGGCGGCGATGAAAAACTTGCAGAGGATATCGTCGACTTCCTTGAGACTAAAGGCGTGACCTATGGGAGCTTTATGCCGCAGCTTGATTTTTTCGATTTGGAAATTTCTATGAAACAAGAACTGGATCAGGTGGCTTGGGTGGGAATGTACGATACCGGCGGAACTCTTAATGTGGACGTTGTTCCGGCGACGGAGACCCCGAACGTCTCTCAGCACCGACTTCCAAGCGACCTGGTGGCGGCAAGAGACGGTCAGATAGTACGGGCGGAAGTGTACGGCGGTCAGCTTGCCGTCCCTGTGGGAAGCGGAGTCCATAAGGGTCAGCTGCTGGTATCGGGAGAAGTAAAGCTCAGTGAGGATAAAACCGTTTTCAGACGGTCGGTGGGCAAGATATACGCCGAGTATACCGATAAAGCCGTGTTTGAATGTCCTTTTGTGAGCGAAAGAAAAATAGTCGATGAGCAGGAAGCTTTCAAGCAGAAATACCTGAGCTTCTTTTCGCTGGATATACCGCTTTTCACCTCCAGCCCCTCTGATGAACTCTACCAGACTGACGAACATATAAGCAAACTGTCTTTTCTGGGAATGAAGCTCCCTGTGGGAATAAAGACGGTCAACTGTACCCCCTATGAGTTCAGACCCGTCAGATATACCCGTAAACAGGCGACCGCCGAGGTGTATAAACTAAAAAGCAATTACGAAACTAACCTGCTTTCAGACTGCGAAATCAAGGACTCAGAAGAACATCTGACAGTTGATGAAACAGGCGTGAAACTTACCGTCAGCTATACTGTGGTATCAGATATTGCGCTGGAAAAAGAAATTTTGCTCAAATGAGTCTTATCAGGTCAAAATTGCTTGCGGTTTTGAAAAAACTGTGATATAATATCCATGTGCAGCTGCCGGGTGTCTTGCTGCCATGGGAGAATGTTAAAATTTAGGAGGGCGGTCTTTCCGCAAAAATATATGACTGAAAAAACAATAACTGTTACCGACCTGGATAGTATACTTTCCTTGTTCGGAAGCTATGATGAGAATATAAATATGATACAGCGTGAATATAACGTCGTTGTGCTGAACAGAGGTTCTGATATCAGGATATCAGGCGAAAGCGACGGCGTGGAAAACGCTGCCCGTGCGGTGGAAACGCTTCTTGCCCTTGCTGAAAACGGCGAGCAGATAAACGAACAGAATATCCGATATGTTTTCTCACTGGTGAAAGAGGGTATGCAGGAAAAGATACATTCGCTGGCTGACGACGGCATATGCGTTACTATGAGCGGACGTATCGTCAAACCGAAAACTCTGGGGCAAAAGAAGTATGTGGATTCCATCAAGAATAATACCATCGTTATCGGAGTCGGCCCTGCCGGTACAGGAAAGACTTATCTTGCAGTGGCAATGGCGGTAAAGGCGTTCAGGGCGCATGAGGTCAATAAGATCATACTTACCCGACCGGCAGTGGAAGCCGGTGAAAAACTGGGATTTCTGCCGGGCGACCTGCAAAACAAGGTAGACCCTTACCTGAGACCGCTCTATGATGCACTGTTTGAAATGCTGGGTCCTGATAACTTCGCCAAACAGCAGGAGAGAGGCTGTATCGAGGTAGCTCCGCTGGCGTATATGAGAGGCAGAACGCTGGACGATTCCTTTATCATACTGGACGAAGCGCAGAATACCACTCCTGAGCAGATGAAGATGTTCCTAACAAGGCTTGGTTTTAACAGCAAGATAGTCATTACCGGCGATATCACACAGATAGACCTGCCGGACAGCAGAAAGTCCGGGCTTATCGAAGCGACTAAGGTGTTGAAAAATATCGAGGGTATCGAGATAAACAGGCTTACGGACAAGGACGTTGTAAGACATCGGCTGGTGCAGGATATAATTCTTGCTTATGAAAAATATGCCCGTTCGCAGCATAATTGACCATATTTTTGTCAGAAAGGAAACGTGATACCAATGAACAAAGTAAAAGTTTCAATAACAAATAAACAGAAAACGCAGAAAATACCCTCCGGAATAAGACTTCTTATCAGAAAATGCTGTACGGCTGTGCTTGCTGAGGAAAAGTTTGAAGGCGACGCCGAGGTGAGCGTTTCTTTCGTGAACGACCAGCAGATAAAAGAGCTGAACGAGAAGTTCAGAAACATTGATATGCCTACAGACGTTCTTTCTTTCCCTCTGGGGGAAAACGGCGTTTACGACCTGAATAACGAAACGCAGGCTTATATGCTGGGAGATATAGTTATCGCTATCGAGACAGCTGTGAAACAGGCGGAGATATACGGACATTCGCTGGAAAGGGAGATAGGCTTCCTGACGGTACACTCTATGCTCCACCTGCTGGGATACGACCATGTGAACGATACGCTGGGAGAACGCATAATGCGTGAAAAGGAGGAAGCTGTGCTGGATAGTCTGGGCTATTCCCGTGGGACAAGCTTTGTAGACAGCGAAGACTAAGATGGACAAAAACAAGGATAAATTCACCCTGGCAAAAAGCTTTGCCTGCGCAGGCAAAGGGGTGGTCTCAGCGTTTACCACCGAAAGGAACATAAGGATACATTGCTGCGCTTTGTTTTATGTGGTAAGATTTTCTGTGTTCTATGACTTCACCGCCGGCGAGAAAGCTCTGCTTGCGCTGGCTGTTGGTTTGGTGATCTCCGCCGAACTGCTCAATACAGCTGTTGAAACAGTAGTTGATCTTGTCACGCAGAAGCACGAACGCCTTGCAGGACTTGCAAAGGATATAGCCGCAGGCGGAGTGCTGGTGTCGGCGTTTTCGGCTCTGGCAGCAGGACTTTTCCTGTTTTTAGAACCTGCGACTGTTAAGGAGATACTTTCCTACTATCTGGAAAGACCGCTCCATTGTGCGCTGCTGGGAATATCTGTAGTCTTGTGGCTGGTGGTGATATTCCTGCCTGAACGTAAGAAAAATAAAAGAGAGGCTGACAAATGAGTACGAAAAACGTTTTTGTAACTATAGTCGGAAAGGCAAATGTGGGCAAGTCCTCACTGCTCAATGCGTTTGTCGGGGAAAAGGTCGCAGCAGTAAGCTCAAAGCCGCAGACCACCCGTACCAAGATAACCGGCGTTCTCACAAAAGGGGAGACTCAGTTTGTGTTCATAGATACGCCGGGCGTCCATAAGGCAAGAACGAAACTTTCGGAGTTTATGAACAAAACAGTTGCCGAGACCGTTGCCGATGGGGAACTGATACTTTTCGTTGCCGACTGTACCAAGAAGATATCCGATGAGGAAAGGGAGCTTGCCAACAGGATAAATACCAGCAGCTCAGGAAAGATACTGGTCATAAATAAGATAGACCTGCTGCCTGATAAGGAAAAGCTCATCAACGTTATTGCCGAGTATTCCAAGCTGTGTGATTTTGACGAGGTCGTCCCTGTGAGCGTTACCGAACAGGACGGGCTGGATATAGTTTCTGATATAATTGAAAAAAATGCAGTTGAGGGTCCGCACTATTTCCCGGACGACTCTTTTACCGATCAGCCTGAAAAAGTAATTATGGCTGAGATAATAAGGGAAAAGGCGCTTTATGACCTGGAGGACGAAGTCCCTCACGGTATCGCCGTAACGATAGAAAAAGTAGATGAGCGTGATACCAGAAACGGCGAAAGCATACTGGATATAGACGCAGTCATCTATTGCGAAAAGCAGTCCCATAAGGGGATAATCATAGGAAAAAACGGCTCTATGCTGAAAACTATCAGCACTCAGGCAAGGGAAGAACTGGAGGACTTTTTCCGTATCAAGGTGAACCTCCACTGCTGGGTAAAAGTCAAGGAGGGCTGGCGCAACAGAGAGGGTCTTATCAGGAATTTCGGCTTAGAGCCAAAGTAATATTTACCGCTTATAAAAGTCTTTTGCAGTGATAATCATAATATCAGTACGGAGGACTTTCATATGGAAGAATTGTGGGAATTATTTTGCGTAAGCGGAAAAATAGAGGACTACCTGAAATATAAGGCTGCTGAAGAAAAGCAAAAGGAAAAGTAATATGCTTATCACAACAAACGGTATCATACTTAGGGAACGGCCTGTCGGGGAAAACGACAAATATGCGGAGGTGCTGTCCGAGGACCTGGGGGTCATCGAGGTGTCGGTCAAGGGCGCAAGGAAGATAACTTCCAAAAACGCAGCGGGAACACAGCTGCTGACCTATTCGAGACTTTGCGTAAATAAGACCGGCGGTCGGTATATACTTAACAGCTCACAGCCGCTGAATACATTTTATAATATCAGACTTGACGTGAAAAAATTAGCTCTGGCGGCGTATCTTTCCGATATACTTCGCTTTACCACTCCGCCGGAAGAACCTGCCGGAGAGGTGCTGCGGCTTTTTCTTAATACCCTTTATTACCTGGATAACTCCTCCAGGGATACCGAACAGCTGAAAATAGTCTTTGAACTGCGCATTATGTGCGAACTTGGCCTTATGCCGGAACTTATCGGCTGCTGCGAGTGTTTCAGGACAACGGATAAAATGTATCTGAATATCTATGAGGGAAAACTTGTCTGCGGCGACTGCATTAACGAAAATGAGTTCGGAAAATGCCTGCCGCTGGATAAAACTATGCTTCATACAGTCAGATACATATGCTTGAGCGAGTTTGAAAAGATATTCAGCTTCAGGATATCAGAGGAATGTCAGAAAAAATTGTCGCCGGTCAGCGAAAGGTATCTGACAGTTCAACTGAGCAAGGTGTTCTCCACGCTGGAGTATTATAAAAACATTTAGTGAAAACGGAGGAGCTTCTGAAGAAGCTGAACGTGTATGAATAAATATTATGAGGCGCTGGAACTTCATAAGATACTTAAACGCCTGTCGGAGCATTGTTCCAACGCCATGACAAAAGAAAAAGCTCTGTCGCTTGAACCGTCAAACGATAAAGAGCTGGTCATCGACGAAATTAAAAAGACCGCCGAAGCTCTGGAACTTTCCATACGCTATGGCAGTCCGGTCTTTATCGACTTTGTAAACGCCGCTCCCTCTCTGGAAAGAGCGGATTCAGGCGCTTCTCTTACATTAAAAGAACTCATCGAGATAAGACGGGTGCTATACCAGATAAGGGAACTTTCAGAGTGGTATGGCGAAATAGAAAAAGACGGTGAACTAAGGCTGAGTTACCTGTTTGACTGCCTCTTTCCCGACAGACAGCTTGAAAAGAAACTGGAAGTTTCAATAATCAGCGAAGATGAGATAGCTGACGAGGCAAGCGCAGAACTTGCGGATATCAGAAGAAAAATAGCCCAGTCCGGCTCAAAGATAAGAGATTCCCTTGACAAGATGATAAGGTCGTCCTCAGTGCAGAAATGCTTGCAGGACAATGTTGTGACTATTCGTGACGGAAGATACGTTCTGCCGGTCAAAACGGAACACAAAAACGAGATCTCCGGCTTTGTGCATGACACTTCCTCATCAGGCGCGACTTTGTTTATCGAGCCTGCGGCAGTGGTGGAAGCTAATAACGAGATACGCATTCTAAAGGGCAGGGAACAGGACGAGATAAACCGTATAATCGCAGCTCTTTCGGCTGAGTGCGCCGCTGAAAAGGAAAAAATAATTTCCGGAATGAACGCCGCCGCTCAACTGGATCTGTATTTTGCCAAGGCTGACTATGCCGCAGATACAAACTCGTCTGAGCCTGATATCACAGACGACGGCTCTGTTGTCCTCAATAAGGCAAGACACCCCCTTATCCCCAAAGAACAGGTAGTGCCGGTCAGCTTCCGGCTGGGGGAAGAGTATGATTCGCTGATAATAACAGGCCCTAATACCGGAGGAAAAACCGTTATCCTGAAAACTGTGGGACTTCTCACGGCAATGGCAATGTGCGGAATGTTCATTCCCGCCTCCGACGGCAGCCGGATATCGGTGTTCAAGGATATCCTTGTGGATATAGGAGACGACCAGTCCATAGAACATAACCTTTCCACCTTTTCGGCGCATATGAATAAAGTTATCGAAATAGTGGATAAGGCGGACTTCCAAAGCCTTGTGCTGATCGACGAGCTGGGTTCTGGCACTGATCCGGTGGAGGGAGCTGCCCTTGCGGTGGCGGTCATAGAAAAGCTTCGTGAACAGCACGCCCGTGTGGTGACTACCACCCATTATCAGGAACTGAAAATGTACGCTCTTGAAACTGATGGCGTGGAAAATGCTTCCTGTAAGTTCGATGTCAAGACCCTCCGCCCTACATATGAACTGGTCATAGGTTCGCCGGGGCAGTCCAACGCTT
Organism: uncultured Clostridia bacterium; assembly: GCA_947631585.1. GTDB lineage: Bacteria > Bacillota > Clostridia > Oscillospirales > Ruminococcaceae > JAAZZIT01. The sequence continues at coordinate 6,369 of CANRLY010000006.1, read as the reverse complement.
TTGCTATCTCAAAGAGACTGGGCTTGCAGGAAAGTATCATCGAAAAGGCGCAGTCGCTTATTTCCGAGGAAAACAAGAGCTTTGAAAGAACTATCGAAAGACTTGAAAACGCCAGGGCGGCTTTTGAAAACGACGATATTGCGGTTAAAAAGCTCAGAACTGAAAATCAGCGGCTGAAAGACCAGCTCCAGAGCGAAAGGGAACAGCTTGCCCGGGAAAAAGAATCTGAGATCGAAAAAGCCAGGGTCGAGGCAAGGCGGATAGTTGAAAAAGTCACAAGAGAATCACAAGCTCTTGTTGATGAACTTATGGAGCTTAAAAGGCAAAAGGATAAGTCTGACTTCTCTGAAATGGCTGTTCGGGCAAAGCAAAGGCAGAAAACCGGCGTGAACAGACTTTATAACGAGGCAAACCCCGTCTCAGAGACCGCCAGCGCATATGTTCCCCCCAGACCATATAAAAAAGGCGATACTGTTACAATTGCCGCCACAGGGAAAAAAGGCATACTTATTTCTCCGCCTGACGCCAACGGCAGCTGCTTCGTACAAGTCGGTATTATGAAAACCAAGATAGCTGCGTCCGAACTAAGACTGGTGGAAAAAGAAAAGGTGACCTATAATAATTCTTCTGTCAAAGCCAATGGAGGAGTGACCAAGAGTATCGAGAGCCGTATGACCAGACGCCCTGAGATGGAACTTGACATCAGAGGCTATGCTTCGGACGAGGGCATTTACGAGGTAGACCGCTTTATCGACAACGCCGTGATGAGCGGTATCTCCACAGTCACAATAATCCACGGCAAAGGAACAGGCGTTCTGAAAAACGCAGTCCGTGCCCACCTGAAAAAGCACCCCAGCGTGAAAAGCTCCAGAAGAGGTGCGTTCGGCGAGGGCGAGGACGGAGTTACCATAGTTGAACTAAAATAAACTATCCCCCGATGTTTCACCATCGAGGGATATCTTTTTAACCGAGAAAGGTCTTGTCCAGCCAGTCTATCCTGTCGTATATCCAGTCCAGCAGGTCGTAGGAACAGGCAGTCGCCCACTCGTCTGTTTTGTTCAGATCGCTTTCGTATTCTTTCAGAATGGAGATCTCCTCGTCTATGCAGCTGTCGATCGCATTTTCGCTTTTTAGCTGCGACCATTTCTCCTTTGCCAGCTCTGCAAACCAGTCCTGCTTCATAAGTATTATGAACCAAGGATTTGAGCGATCGCCGTACTGATCTGCAAAACTCTGTTCGCAAAATGCAGCCGCCCAATACCTTTGTGAACTGTCGTTGTATGCCCAGTTGAAATCCCAGGGCGAAGTGAACTGCAATTTCGGGCATTTGCTGTTTTCAGCCATGTCCACGCACATATAGAAGCTTCCCTCACCGCAGTCGTAGTCGTGTACTATCTCGTAGAGCAGATACATATCCACCACCGACTGAACGTCCATCACTGCGCTTACAGCTTCTTCCGCCGAAGTGAGATCGCTTTCCACCAGTTCATAATTATCATCAAAAGTAAGATATTCGCCTTTTTCACAGGCTCTGTAAACTATCTCGAACACGCCGTGCAGGTACTTGCTGATGAAGTCTATCTGCTCCTGTGAGTAAAGATCGTTCTTTATGGAATATTCCGCCGAAACAAATTGCCTGGTCTCTCCCTCGATGTCGGTAACTTCGTATCCGCCGTAGTCCATGGAAACATAGTGATTATCCGGGTCTGACATGGCGTAATTGTCAAGTTCCAGGTAATAGCCTATGTCCGTTCCGGTGTAACCGGCTTCCGGTTCGGTAATGTCAACTCTTTCTTTGTCCACCTGGCATTGTTCGCACAAAACGTATATGCCCTGAAACTTTTCGTTTACATATAAATGTACGAACCGTGAGTCTGAACAGAAAGCGTTGTCGCCGATGATAGCCCTGCCAAACCTGAAAGCGATGTCGTTGCGTATAAGGTCCCAGTCGGACTTTAGCAGCACCCAGCTCTTGCACTCAGCGCCGCCGTTCATGCCCAGCATATTTGTCCGGCTGTCAAACTTTATTCTGTAAGGCACGGTGTTTTTCAGTATCTCGCTGACGTCTCCGTAAAATGCGCTGGAATTTCCTCTTACCCGTATTCCGGCGGAAGCTTCGTCCAGTATCTGCGCTTCATCGCAGTTGAAAACATCTACCACGCAGGAAACGTACTCGTCCAGCGAAACTATCTTCTCATCGTCTTTGGTGGTAACGCTTACTATGGGAAGTTTGGTGTTTTCGATGACTTTCCGGTTAAAATCCGTTTTCTCCGACTTGTCTATGCCAAAACTTTCGTAAGTTGCCGGAGCGTCGTTCACCACCTGCTCCGGCTCAGGCGGAAGAGTAACGGGAGCAGCCGTTTCGGAGGCGGCGGTGGTGGTTGTGGAGCTTACCGTCGTCTGCTCTGTGACTTTTTCCTTGTTGCTTTGCGGACTTTCAGCCGAGCAGCTTCCCAGCAAAAGGCATATCGCAAGACTTACCGCCAGTGATCTTTTTTTCATGACCGCACCCCTCTTCAAATATAATGGAACGCTTTTGCTATAGCCTGAATATCCTGATCGTCACACTGTTTCCGCTGCCGCTTACTTCAGCTTTCAGCGGACCGTTTACCAGATCCCCAAGGGCTTTGCTGTCCGTAACTATCTCAGGGACAAACCCATTTTCAAAGCTTCCGTTGTTTTCAATGAATACTCTGTGAACTTCGCCGCAGATGTCTTTGCCCTCCAGCATATACCTTGCTGAAAGCAGGCATTTTCCGCCGGACGACTTTTGCGTGTCCACTCCGCAGCCGATAACTTTCCCACTGAAATACTTCCCGTGAGCCGTTCCGCCGAAGCTTACCATGGTAACATCACAATTCTGCCCTTTGACGCTCTCTGCACCTGAGATATTCGCTTCTATGACAAACAGTTCTTCCATATTATCACCTTTGAACTATTATAACATCTTAGCCTCAAAAAAGCAACATTTCTTTAAAATTTTTAATAGTTTCTTATCTGAGTATTGAAATTTTCTGCAAATGTGCTATAATTATCATGACTTGCAGCTCAGTGTGCGGGTCGCCGATCATTTTAAGGAGGTCAATAATATGCCTTTTATCAATGTTATAACCAACTGCAACGTTTCCGACGAGGAAAAAACAGCTTTGAAAACAGCTTTCGGCAAGGATATAACCGCCGTTCCGGGCAAATCCGAGAGCTGGCTCATGGTGGGGATACAGCCCGGATACTCACTGTATTTTCAGGGAAGCAGCGACCCTGCCGCCATGCTGGACGTGAGCATCTATGGAAAAGCGGACTCCTCCTCTCTGGACAGCCTTACCGAGAAACTGACAAAAACCGTCTCATCGGTGCTCCCGGTAACGCCGGCAAGGATATATGTCAAGTATTCCCAGACCCCTGATTGGGGCTGGAACGGCTCAAACTTCTGAGAAAAAACAAGACCTCATAGCTTCCGAAGCTGTGAGGTCTTTCTCTTATTGATCGCCGGTGGATTGCCTGAGAATTATTTCATGGGGCATTTTGTAATATTTGTTGTCCTTTTCATTGCTGGTTATGTTTGAAATAAGCTTCTCTATGGTGAACATACCCATCTCCCGACAGGGCTGGGAAACAGTCGATATGGTAGGAATAAACATCTCCGAAAGGGCAATGTTGTCAAATCCCAGTATTGCCAGGTCCTTGCCGACTGTCAGACCCATTTCGATGGTGGTCTTTATCGCAGCCGCCGCAAGTATGTCAGATACCGCAAACACAGCAGTCGGCGGCTCTTTCAGCGCCATGAACTTTTGAACTGCCTTTTTTCCGTTTTCGTAATCGTAAGAATCCCTGTAAATGTAGTCTTGACAGATAGGTATGTTGTGTTCTTCCAAAGCCCTTAAATAGCCTTTTTCCCTATATATCGAGGACATGGCGTCCGAGTTTGTGGAAATGATACCGATTTTTTTGTGACCTTTCCTTATGAGAGCGGAAGCCGCATCGTAGGCTGCCTGTTCATCGTTCACCGTCACCGTAAGGACGTTTGCGCCCTCTATGCCTTCGCAGCACAAGGCGATATCGTAGTTTTCAGCCAGCTTGTTTATAGTTTGCGCATCATACTGCGTGCCGAGAAGCACAGCCCCGTCCACCGTCCGGTTGAAAAGCATTTTCATCTGCCTTGTTTCATGCTCGCCCATACCGTAAGACGTGGTAGCGATAATGTCATAGCCGTGCTTTGAAGCAGCCTCCTGCATACCTGAGATTATTTCGGCGTAAAGCGAATGTACCGAGGTGGGCTGTATCACCAGAATAACATTGGTTTCGCATTTGCGCAGGTTCCTGCCAAGAAAATTCGGACTGTAGTGCAGCTCCTCGATGGCGTTGTTTACCAATTCTGCCGCAGATGCGGAAACGTTCGCACTGCCGTTGAGGACTCTTGAAACAGTTGCCACAGACACTCCTGCCGCCCTTGCCACATCTTTTATAGTAACTCCCATAAGCGTTTCCTTTCTGTTGAGACCGGTGCATTATCTGATATTTTGCCGGAACAAAGCTTTGATTTCTTGATTTCTATTTAATATTGTATCATACCGAAAAATAAATTTCAACAAATTTCTTATAAAAACTTCCGTCAGCCTTTGGCATCGTACCAGCTGCGACCGCTGTTGACCTCCACAGTCATGGGAACTGCCAGTTCAACGCAGTTTTCCATTTCCTCTTTGAGTATCACAGCCGCCCTTTCTGCGTGAGCTTCCGATGATTCGATGATAAGTTCGTCATGCACCTGAAGTATCAGTTTTGCCTCCAGCTTTTCTTCTTTCAGCCGCTTGTAAACACGCACCATTGCGATCTTGATAATGTCGGCGGCAGCCCCCTGTATCGGAGCGTTCATTGCCGCCCGTTTCCCGAAAGCCTGCACCGTCTTGTTAGAGGAGGCGAGTTCGGGAATGTACCGACGTCTGCCGAATATGGTGGTGACGTAACCGTTCTTCATTCCGTCCGCCACAGTCTTATCCATGAACTCCGAAACCTTCGGGTAGTTGTTCAGGTAATTCTGTATATATCTCTTAGCTTCCGCCACAGAGACATTTATATCTTTTGAAAGAGAAAAAGCCCCTATTCCGTAAATTATCCCGAAATTAACAGCTTTTGCAGCAGAACGCATTTCAGGTCTGACAAAATCTTCCGGCATATTGAATACCTGTGCCGCCGTGCTGGTGTGAATGTCCTTGCCCTCCAGAAAAGCACGCTGCATATTCTCGTCGCCGCAGACTGATGCCAGAACTCTCAGTTCTATCTGACTGTAATCTGCGTCCAGCAAAACGCAGCCGTCCTTTGCGATAAAGAACTTTCTCATGTTCCTGCCCAGTTCTTTTCTGACGGGGATATTCTGCATATTCGGCTCTGTGGACGAGATACGTCCGGTCCTTGTCTCAGTCTGCTTGAACACCGAATGTACCCGACCGTCCGGCTTTACCTCTTTGAGCAGCCCCTCCACATAGGTGGAATTGAGCTTTGTGAGCGTCCTGTATTCCAGTATCAGCGGAATTATCGGGTGCTTGTCCACAAGCACCTCCAGCACCTCCGCATTGGTGGAGTAGCCGCTTTTGGTCTTTTTCTTTACAGGAAGCCCCAGGTCCTCAAACAAAACGATACCCAGCTGCTTTGGAGAAAGAATGTTGAAAACCTTTCCGGCAAGCGCATAGATCTCCCCGGACACGTTTTCTATGTTCTCAGACAGCATGACCCCGAAGTCCTTTATACCTTGTATGTCCGCCCTTACGCCTATTACTTCCATAGAAGCCAGCACTTCGCAAAGGGGAAGTTCTATCTCATAAAACAGCTTGTCGCTGCCGGTAAGTTCCAGCTGACTTTTCAGGCATATGCTCAGAGCCTTTATGCTTGCAATGTCTGCAAGACCGTCGCCGACGTCCGAGCGGTAGACCGCCTTGTACGCTAGGCATAGGTTCTCTACAGTGTAATCGCTTGACTGCGAGTTCAGAAGATACCCTGCCAGGTCGCAGGCAAACACCAGACCGTTCAGCTGCCTGCCGTTGGCAAAAGCTTCCTTGTAAGCGGTCTTTCCCTCAAAGCAGGTCTTTTCGCCGGGCGTTTCAAAGTATTCAAGCGCCAGCTGCTTGTCGCCGGTACGAAATATCTTGTTCTGATAAGAGACTTTCAGTTCCTGCCCGTCATAGATAAAGCAGCTTTCTTTTTCTGCCATCTCAGAAATATCACTTTCGCTCAGAACGGCAGTTTCAAACTTCGGCAGGTCTTTCAACGACAGCTTCTTTTCCTGAATGTCACTACTTTCACCGATGTCTCCGCTGAGGACTGCCCCCTTTGCGCCGGAAAGTCCCAGCCTTTCAATAAGACGCATCATCTCCAGCT
>CANRLY010000005.1 GCA_947631585.1 uncultured Clostridia bacterium | reverse complement strand
ACAGAGCCGTTTTCCATAGTTCTGTTCTGAATTTTTTCAAAGGCTGATTCCAGCGTTTCACGGTTTTCCTCCCAACAGCTGCCCCTGACCGAACAGCCTGCGCAGACTTTTTCTCTGACCGCAGCCGAAATGACCGGAGGTTTGCTGTATTCTTCCCTGAGGACCTTTGAAACGCCAAGCAGCCTTGTCCTTACGTCACGGATAGTTCCCGATGCAAATTTAAGTTTTGCCGCCGCTGTTTGTCCGGCGATATTGGAGTGGGCACCTGAACAGCTTGGCGGTGACTTCCGACGGAACGGCAGCAAAGGCTATTCCGCCGATAGCTGCATCAGCAAGCATATGAAAAGTATCATCGTTAAAGCCCACAGCCATCAGGCTTACTGCTGAGGAAAATATCATCACCAGAGCACAGAAAACCTGTCCCAGACCGGAAACAGCTCCGCACAGCAGTCCGCAGCTTGCAAGCAGAAGCGTATTTCCGGCAAGTTCAGGAGAACAGAGCATAACTCCGCAGGTAGTAAGCGCACCGCAGACTGCTCCGCCGATATGCTTATACCGAACGGACATAGCAAGTATCGCCGCAACGCCGATGATGCGTCCCAGGTCTGCGCCAAGGATATTCACGGAAGTAAGGGTAGCTATGCAGACGATGTATACTGCTCCCAGAAAAGCCGCATTAAAGCCGTTTATGCAAACGCTGCCGTTTTCCTTTATACTTGCGATAAGCGCCCTGGTAAAATAAACGACGCAGCCCCCAAGAAGCGAGAACACCATTCTATAGGCAAAAAGGTAAGGGTCTGTTCTTGAAACTGCCGATATGAGCGCAGAACAAGCCGCCATAGACCCAGTCACCAGCAGAGCGTTGGCAGCCTCCCTCAGAGAGGGAGTTTTTCCTTTTGAGGAGCGGTGGATAAGCGCAAGTTTTATGCCGATTATCAGCACCATTGAGCTAATCTGCATAAGACCGTCCGAAAAAGTTCCTGTCACAAGGTATGTGAGAAGAGAAACAACAAAAACAGCTACTCCCCAGCGATCAGACACAGAAGCCATGATAACGTTTACAGCCGAGGGATAGCCAAGTATGCTTGCCTTTGAAGCTACCACGCTCATAAGCGATATGCCGGCAAGCAGCAGTGAGTTTTTCAGGAACGCATCGTTCCTGACCGTTGATAATTCCTTTGTCTTTAACATTTTTTGTCTCCGTCCTTTATGTAATATAGCGTTTTGTGGAATTATTTTACAATAAAGCCGGACAGAAAAATGTCGCAACTGGCAAAGGCTGAAATATTTATTTCAGGGCATTTTTCAGGTTATCTGAAAAAGCGACAAATTGTTCCATGGAAAGCTGTTCCGGACGGACATTCGGAGACAGTCCGCAGGAAGCCGCAGCTTCAGACACTATCTTCTTATCAGTTCCCAGAGCTGAGGAAACTGAGTTTACAAGGTTCTTGCGTCTTTGTTCAAAAGCACCTCTGGCTACACGGAAGAAGAATTTTTCATCAGTCGGTCTCCAGGGTATCTCTTCACGCAAAGCAAACTGCATCACGCAGCTGTCAACGTGCGGAGGCGGAACAAAGCTTCCACGGGAGACTTCAAACAAAATTTTCGGGACTGAGAAGTAGTTCACAGCTACAGACACCGCACCCATTTCCCTGCTGCCCATCGGGGCGCAGAGGCGTCTGGCGGCTTCTTTCTGCACCATAACGGTTATCGTTCTGAACGGCAGGCGGCTTTCAAGCAATTTCATGATAACAGGAGAGGTGATATAATACGGCAGGTTTGCGCAGACGGCAACGTCAAGTCCCTTAAAGTCGTTCAAGAACAGTTCATTCAGGTCATATTTCATAACATCTGCGTTTATAATTCTGACATTTTGGTATTCCGCAAGGGTCTCATAAAGGACAGGCATAAGTCTGCCGTCTATCTCAAAGGAAACCACCTTATCCGCACTTTTGGCAAGTTCGTTAGTCAGCACGCCTATGCCTGCGCCTATCTCGATGATACCGAAGCCTTTTTCAGCCTTTCCAAGTTCTGCGATCTTCGGGCAGACAGACGGATCGACAAGAAAGTTTTGTCCCAGTTGTTTTGAAAAGGAAAAATCATGTTTTTTAAGCAATTCCCTGATAACGCTTATATTTGAAAGACCTTCCACTTGCTGAACACCTCCCTGATCTGCGGGTCTTTGCCGCTGCCTGCCCCTCGCAGCGGAGCGGTACGCTCCGCAACCGGAGAGTCGGAAAATCAATTTTCCGGCTCTCCGGACAGGCGCTTCGCACCTGCAAGGGTGCGAAGCGTCAGCGAGGGGCAGGCTCAATGAATATATTACCATCTGAAAGCTCCTCTGTCAAGAAAGCAAAAGAATATATATGCCCACAAAATGAAATAATATTTTTACTCAGTGAAAGGAGTTGAGCATATGGGAAAAAGAAAATTTTCAAACGGTCAGGAGATACCTATGGGGCTTGGATACGCTCTTATGCAGAATCCCAGCGCAATGGAATATTTTTCCTCGCTTCCGGCAGAGCAGAAGCAGATAGTTATTGACAAATCAGATAATATACGCTCCAAAGAACAAATGCAGGCATATGTTGACAACCTTACTTCTGCGCCTGATACTGACAGTTTCAACGGCCCTCAAAGCTTCAGCTGAACCAATAGTCAAAATATACAATATTTCTTAACGAATCAGTTATAAATTTTATGCTTTTCGGTGTTGAAATTTACGGCAAATTGAAGTACAATTATATATGTAAGTTTGGTTTGTTCCGTGAGGTATGAGAACTATGACAGTATCCGGCTCTTTATGCTGCAAAACATCATATCGTTTCTCATCGGTCAGGTCGGCTGTTGGTCTGACCTGTGGTTTTTTGTACGCAAATAGCATTTTTCTGACACATCAGACGGCTGCGGCGGTATAGTTGCAGCCGTTTTTAGTTATCATTTTTATGGAACAGCCTGCGAAAGGACAGATACATATGAAAAAAGTTGCAGTAATTATGGGTTCTGACAGCGACTTCCCTGTTGTCAAAGGCGCACTTGCTGAGTTGAAGAAATACGGCGTGCCTTTTGAATGTCGGGTCATGTCTGCTCACAGGACTCCGCAAATGGCTGCCGACCTTGCAGCAAACGCAAAGGAAAACGGCTTTGGCGTTATTATCTGCGCCGCAGGCATGGCGGCTCATTTAGCCGGAGTAATGGCGGCTCACACTACTCTGCCGGTCATCGGGATACCGATAAAGTCTACTTTTGACGGGCTGGACGCTCTGCTTGCTACCGTTCAGATGCCCTCCGGCATACCTGTAGCCACCGTTGCGGTAAACGGCGCAAAGAACGCCGCTATTCTTGCTGTTCAGATGCTTGCGATATCTGATGAGTCCCTTGCGGACAAGCTGTCGGCTTCAAAAAATGAAATGGTCGAGGGCGTTATCCAAAAGGACAAGGCTTTACAGGAAGAAGTTGCAAAATTGTAAATGACAAGCAAATATGATACAGTTCTGTTCGATCTTGACGGAACGCTTACCGACTCTGCCGAGGGCATAATGAACTGCGCAGTATACGCTTTTGAGAAAATGGGTCTTGCGCTCCATGAACGTGACTGGTACAGGGTCTTTATAGGTCCGCCGCTAAAAGTTACATTCTCGCAGGACTGCGGTCTTAGCGAAGAAGATACCGTTAAGGCGATAGCTTACTTCCGTGAAAGATATTTCACCATAGGCAAATTTGAAAACAGCGTATACAGCGGTATTGAAGATATGCTCACAAGCCTTAAAAACGCCGGACTGCGGCTTGCGGTCGCAACTTCAAAGCTTGAAATTACTGCCAAAGAAATACTGGAGCATTTCGGTCTGGATAAATATTTCGACTACATAGGCGGCGCACTGCCGGACGGTTCCCGTGATTTCAAAGAGCAGGTAATAGAGTATGTTATGGATATGCTTAATGCAGACAAACACAAGACCGTGATGATAGGCGACAGGATACATGATGCCGAGGGAGCACGGAAAGTCGGGATAGGCTGCATCGGCGCACTTTACGGCTACGGCAGTCGAAAAGAACTTGAAAAAGCCGGTGCGATCTTTATTGCGGACACGCCGCAGGATATAACCAAGTTGCTATTAAATTGAAACATATATTTTACAGGAGGAAATTATTATGGAAAACATTGTAAAAGGCGAACAGTTATACGAGGGAAAGGCAAAGAAAGTTTTTGCCACCAACGACCCGGATCTGGTCATTGTTGACTACAAGGACGACGCCACCGCTTTCAACGGCGAAAAGAAAGGCACTATCTCCGGCAAAGGGGTCATCAACAACAAGATGACAAACTTCATGTTCAAGCTGCTCGAAAAAGAGGGCGTTCCCACTCATCTCGTTGAGGAGATAAGCGACAGGGAGACTATCGTTAAGAAAGTTGAGATAGTTCCTCTGGAAGTTATTGTAAGAAACGTGGCGGCTGGAAGCTTTTCCAAGAAGCTGGGCATTGCAGAGGGTACTCCCCTCAAACAGCCCACTTTGGAATTCAGCTACAAAAACGACGACCTGGGCGACCCGTTCATAAACAGATATTACGCTCTGGGTCTTGACCTTGCCACCGAAGAAGAAATTGACGCTATCACCAAGTACGCATTTATGGTAAACGACTTTATGGTGAAATTCTTCAAGAAGATAAACATAGATCTTATCGACTTCAAAATAGAGTTCGGACGTTTCAAAGGACAAATAATCCTGGCTGACGAGATATCCCCCGACACCTGCCGGTTCTGGGATTCCACCACTCACGAGAAGCTGGACAAGGACCGCTTCCGCAGAGATATGGGCGGCGTAGAAGAAGCCTACCAGGAAATTATGAGCAGGCTCATGGGCGAATGACCTGCATATCTCAACAGAAAGGACGCCTTATCTAAAAGGCTGGGTAATATAACATGGGCGGTTTTTTCGGAGCTGTTTCAAAAAACGACTGCGTTATGGACGTATTTTTCGGAACAGACTATCACTCTCATCTGGGAACAAGAAGAGGCGGAATGACCTCTTACAGCGAAGAACTGGGTTTCCAGAGGAACATTCACAGCATTGAAAATTCACCTTTCAGGACAAAGCTCGAAAAAGACGCAGCCGCAATGAGCGGTAATTTATGTATCGGCTGCATAAGCGACACAGACCCGCAGCCTATACTAGTCAGGTCAAAACTTGGGCTTTACGCCATATGCACCATCGGCATAATCAACAACTCAAAGGAACTGTACGAAGAACTTCTTGACAACGGCTGCGCTAACTTTGAGACGATGAGCAGCGGAAACATAAACTCCGCTTCGCTGGTAGGCGCTCTTATCTCTCAGAAGTCCGACTTCACCGAGGGAATAAGGTACGCTCAGGACAAGATAAACGGTACTCTTTCCCTGCTGATACTTACGCCGGAGGGCATAATTGCCGCAAGAGACAAGTACGGAAGGCTTCCTGTGATAGTGGGAAAGCGTGAGGACGGATTCTGCGTTTCATTTGAATCGTTTGCATTCCAGAAGCTGGGGTATTCTACTTACAGAGAGCTGTTGTCAGGCGAAATAATTATGCTGACGGCGGACAGCTGCAAAACCCTTGCGGAGGGAGTCAGCGAAAAGAAGATATGCACTTTTCTGTGGACCTATTACGGTTATCCCAATGCAGTTTACGAAGGCGTTACCGTGGAGACCATGAGGACCAGGAACGGCGAGATAATGGCGGAGACCGACATTAAAAACGGCAAGCTGCCGGACGTGGATTACGTCTGCGGGATACCTGATTCAGGCGTTCCCCACGCCATAGGCTACGCAAACCGCAGCGGAATACCTTTTGCAAGACCTTTTATAAAGTACACCCCCACCTGGCCAAGAAGCTTTATGCCGCAGAATCAGGCAATGAGAAATCAGGTCGCAAAAATGAAGCTTATACCGGTACATGAACTTATCGAGGGAAAAAAGCTTTTATTTGTGGACGACAGCATAGTAAGAGGCACTCAGATGAGAGAAACGGTAGAGTTTCTTTATGAAAACGGTGCAAAAGAAGTCCATATGCGGTCGGCTTGTCCGCCGATAATGTACGGTTGCAAGTACCTGAATTTTTCCAGGAGCACATCGGAGATGGAGCTTATCGCAAGGCAGATAATCGACGAGCTTGAGGGAAAGGACGGGGTCGCTTACATCGGAGAATACAGCGACGCCAACACCGAAAGAGGCAACAGGCTCAGAGAAGAGATCTGCAAGCGGCTCAAACTCACATCGGTGGAGTTCCAGTCGCTTGAGGGAAGCGAAAGGGCTATCGGGCTGCCGGCGTGTGACCTTTGCACATACTGCTGGAGCGGAAAGGAATGAGTTGAATTGAGCGAATTGACCGAATTGACCGGCGGACTTCACGAAGAATGTGGGGTCTTTGGCGTATACAGCAGCGAGACCGCCGATGTTGCCGCACAGACTTACATGGGGCTTTATGCGCTTCAGCACAGAGGTCAGGAAAGCTGCGGCATTGTTGTAAACGATGACGGATTGTTCAGCTTCCACAAGGATCTTGGTCTGGTGCATGAGGTGTTCAACAAAGAAAACCTGGAAAAGCTGGGTCAGGGGCAGATAGCTATCGGTCATGTCAGGTATTCAACTACCGGAATGTCCAACCGGGATAACGCTCAACCTCTGGTAGTCCGCCACATCAAAGGACCAATGTCCATAGCTCACAACGGCAACCTTATAAACGCAAGAGAACTGAGAGATAAGTTTGAGCTGGAGGGCGCTATTTTTCACAGCACCAACGACACGGAAGTTATCTCTTACGAGATCACAAAAGCAAGGCTTACTGCGCCGTCCATAGAAGCGGCTGTGGAAAAAGCCATGTATCAGATCAAGGGGGCTTATTCCATACTGGTAATGTCTCCTAAAAAGCTTATCGCCGCAAGAGACCCAAACGGTTTCAGACCGCTTGCCCTGGGCAAAACCGGAAACGGTTATGTAGTTTCGTCTGAGACCTGCGCTTTTGACAGTATCGGCGCAACTTTCATCAGGGACATAAGACCCGGCGAAGTGGTTGTAATAGACCAGAACGGCGTGCGTTCCATAGAGACACACTGCGGAAACAAAGGTACTATGTGCGTTTTTGAATATGTTTACTTTGCAAGGCCGGACTCTGTTATCGAGGGTTCAAGCGTTCACAAGGCAAGGCTCCGTGCAGGAAAATTCCTGTGGAGAGAACACCCGGTGGAAGCGGACGTAGTGATAGGCGTGCCGGATTCGGGTCTGGACGCCGCTTTGGGATTTTCTCAGGAAAGCAAAATACCTTACGGCATAGGGTTCGTTAAGAACAGATACATTGGCAGGACGTTCATTCAGCCCAGCCAGACCGAACGGACAAATTCGGTAAAAATAAAGCTGAACGCAATTTCTGATACGGTAAAGGGCAAACGAGTCGTCATGATAGACGACAGCATTGTCAGGGGTACTACCAGCGCAAGGATAGTAAGGCTTCTGAGAGAAGCCGGCGCAAAGGAAGTCCATGTGAGGATATCCAGTCCGCCGTTCATTGCGCCCTGCTACTTCGGAACTGATATCGACAGCAAGGAGAACCTTATCGCCTGCAAGATGACAGTTCCTGAAATATGCCAGAGCATTGGTGCGGACAGTCTGGGATATCTTTCGGTGGAAGGAGTAAAGAAGCTTGCCGGAAACGCCAGGTGCGATTTCTGCACAGGCTGTTTCACGGAAAAATATCCCATGGAAGTGCCAAAAGAAATGCCAAAGGACAAGTTTGAATTTAAAATTTCAGATCAGCTGCAATTTAACGTGGACTGATACAGGAAAGGAATATTTTACATGAAAAGTTTTTCTGAAAGCTACAAAGATGCCGGAGTTGACGTAACTGCCGGATACAAGGCGGTCGAGCTGATGAAGCAGTATGTCGCAAGGACTGTCACTGACGGCGTTCTGAGCGGTATCGGGGGCTTCGGCGGTTTGTTTGAACTGGACGTGACCGGTATAAAGAAGCCGGTGCTGGTATCGGGAACTGACGGCGTCGGAACAAAGATAAAGATCGCTTTCATTATGGACAAGCACGACACCGTGGGCATTGACTGCGTTGCCATGTGCGTGAACGACATAATCTGCTGCGGCGCAAAACCTTTGTTTTTCCTCGATTACATTGCCTGCGGAAAGAATGTTCCCGAAAAAATAGCAAAGATAGTATCAGGCGTTGCTGAGGGCTGCGTTCAGGCAGGCTGTGCGCTCATAGGCGGAGAAACAGCGGAACACCCCGGTCTTATGCCGGAGGACGAATACGACCTTGCCGGATTTTCAGCAGGTATCGTTGACAAGGAAAAGATACTTCGTCCCGACACTCAGAAAGCCGGAGATGTGCTTATTGCGATCAGGTCAAGCGGCGTTCATTCAAACGGATTTTCGCTGGTGAGAAAGGTGTTTTCAGTAAACGAATCCAATCTGGCAAGGCATTATGCCGACCTGGGAACAACTCTCGGAAACGTACTGCTGACCCCTACAAAAATTTACGTCAAGGCGGTAATGGAACTGCTTGACAGCGTGAATGTAAAATCCATTTCTCACATAACAGGCGGCGGTTTTTACGAGAATATCCCTCGTTCCCTGCCGGACGGTCTGTCCGCCAAGATTGAAAGGAACGCAGTACAGGTGCTTCCCATATTCGATCTTATCGCCAAGACCGGAAAGATCCCCGAAAGAGATATGTTCAACACATTTAACATGGGTGTGGGAATGATAGTATGCGTTGACAAGAACGATGCAGACAAGGCGATAGCTGCCATCAAGACTGCCGGCGAGGACGCTTATGTACTGGGCGAACTTGTTCAGAGCGATGAGGGCGTTATCATCTGCTGATAAAATAATACAAACGGACATTTCCCTGCTTTGCGGCAGGCGGCATGGTCCGGGCAGGAGGTATGGCAGGTTGAATAAGTTAAAAAGAATTTGCGTGCTTGTTTCGGGCGGAGGAACTAATTTACAGGCGCTCATAGACGCTCAGAACAGAGGGGAGATATCCGGCGGAGAGATCGTATGTGTTATTTCCTCAAAGAAAGAAGCTTACGCACTGGTGCGTGCTGAAAAAGCCGGTATCCCGACAGTTGTACTGCCAAGGAAAGATCACGCCGACAACGCTTCCTACAGCGCTGCGCTTTTAGAGGAACTGCGCCGTCAGGAAGCCGATCTTATCGTGTTGGCAGGGTTCATGACCATACTTGACAAGGCCGTTACCTCGGCTTATCCGTTCAGGATAATAAACGTACACCCATCTCTTATCCCGGCATTTTGCGGCGATGGTTTCTACGGGCTGAGGGTCCACGAGAAAGTGCTGGAGTACGGCGTTAAAGTATCGGGAGCGACCGTTCATTTTGTAAACGAGTTCACCGATGCAGGTGCGATAATCCTACAGGGAGTGGTAAACGTTGAAGAGGACGACACTCCTCAGGAGCTGCAAAAGCGGATAATGGAAAACGTTGAATGGAAGCTGCTGCCAAAAGCGGTATCCTTATTCTGTGAGGACAGGCTGGAGATAGTTGACGGAAAGGTCAGGATCCTGCCTTAACAAGCGGCGGTACGGTCGCCCCTCGCAGCGGGCTTCAGCCCGGCGGCATTTTGGAGGGAAATTTATTTCCTGACAAAATGACGAATGAACTTCGCCGTTTACGGCGGAGGACATCTGCGAGGGGCGGAGCAGGTCGCTGAGACTTTTTTATATTCAGATCTGAAAAGGAGGTCATTTTTTATGAAAACTATTGACATCTGCGAAGAACTCAAGGCGAACTCTTACCCCGGAAGAGGTATAATCATTGGCAAGTCTGCCAACGGTAAGTATGCTGTTACCGCATACTTTATAATGGGCAGAAGCGTAAATTCCAGAAACAGGGTATTTACCGAAACCGCCGACGGCATCAAGACCGAAGCTGCCGACCCGGCAAAGTTGAGCGATCCCCATCTGGTCATCTATTCGCCGGTTCGTGTTCTTGGCAACAAGACCATTGTTACAAACGGCGACCAGACAGATACCATCTACGAGCTGATGGACAAACAGCAGACTTTTGAACAGTCTTTGAGAACAAGAGTATACGAGGACGATGCGCCCAACTACACCCCCAGGATCTCAGGTATCATGCACATTGAAAACGGAACTTACAACTATGCAATGAGCATTATCAAGTCAGCGGACGGCGACCCGTCTTGCTGCGAAAGGTTCACATACACTTACACCGACCCTGTCAGCGGTGTGGGACACTTTATACACACTTACATAGGTGACGGTTCTCCCCTGCCCAGCTTTGAGGGCGAACCCAAGAAGATAGCCATTCCTGATGACATTGACAAATTTGCAGGCGACCTCTGGGCGGCTCTCAACGAGGACAACAAGGTATCGCTTTTTGTAAGATACATAGATATCGAGAGCGGCAAAGCCGTATCAAAAATTATCAACAAGTACACCAAAGAATGATCTTCTTTTACAGAAAATTAACAGAACTTTTAAAAAATATTATTTTGGGAGGAAAAAAATAATGGCTAACGAAATGCTATTAAAGTACGGCTGCAACCCCAATCAGAAGCCGTCAAGAGTTTTTATGGAAAACGGCGGCGAACTGCCAATTGAAGTGCTTAACGGCAAACCCGGCTACATCAACCTGCTGGACGCTTTCAACGGCTGGCAGCTGGTAAGGGAACTTAAAAAAGCTACAGGACTGGCTGCTGCCACCTCTTTCAAACACGTTTCACCTGCCGGTGCGGCTGTTGGCAGACCGCTTTCGGACGTTCTCAAGAAGATCTACTTTGTGGACGATCTGGGAGAACTCTCTCCTCTCGCCTGCGCTTACGCAAGAGCAAGAGGCGCTGACAGAATGTCCTCTTACGGCGATTTTATTGCGCTTTCTGACGTATGCGACGTTCCAACTGCAAAGATGATACAGCGTGAAGTTTCGGACGGAATTATTGCTCCCGGCTACACAGACGAGGCTCTGGAGATACTAAAGTCAAAGAGAAAAGGCACTTACAACATAATCAAGATAGACCCTGATTACGTTCCTGCGCCTGTGGAGACCAAACAGGTATTCGGGGTGACTTTTGAACAGGGCAGAAACGAACTCGATATCAACAAGGAACTGCTGGCAAATGTAGTTACCAAAAACAAGGATATCCCTGCCGACAAGCTGGAAGATCTGATGATATCGCTTATCACCTTGAAATACACTCAGTCCAACAGCGTATGCTATGTCAAGGACGGTCAGGCTATCGGTATCGGCGCAGGTCAGCAGTCAAGGATACACTGCACAAGACTTGCAGGAAACAAAGCCGATATCTGGTGGCTCAGGCAGCACCCGAAGGTTCTGGGACTTCAGTTTGTTGACAACATCAGACGTCCGGACCGTGACAACGCCATTGACGTATACATTTCTGATGAATACATGGACGTTCTTGCCGACGGCGCTTGGGAATCCATTTTCAAGGTAAAGCCGGAAGTATTCACCAAAGAAGAACAGAAAGAATGGCTTGCCAAAAACACTGACGTCTGCCTTGGTTCTGATGCGTTCTTCCCGTTTGGCGACAACATCGAAAGAGCTAGAAAATCCGGCGTTTGCTACATTGCCGAACCGGGCGGTTCTATCCGTGACGACCACGTTATCATGACCTGCGACAAGTACAACATGGCAATGGCATTTACCGGTATCAGGCTTTTCCACCACTAATTTTAGATTTTTATGGATAATAACATTCTCCACACTATCGAAACGAAACGCCTGATTCTTCGTCAGGCGGCTGTAGACGATGCGCAAGCATATTTTGAATGGGCAGGAGACCAGCGAGTTACAAAGTACATGAGTTACCGCACCTATTCTTCTGTAGAAGAGGTCAGAGAATGGTTGAAAACTGTTCCGAAAGTCTGGGTCTATGTGAGAAAGTCGGACGGTCTGCTCATCGGAAGCGGCGACATATCCCCTGACGGTTCGGGGGACGGTTTCTGGGAATTTGGCTACAACCTGCGTTTTGACTGTTGGAACAAAGGCTACGCCACCGAAGCGGTCAAGGCTATGATAAGGTATGCTTACGATCAAGGCGCAAGGAAATTTACAGCTCAACACGCAGTTGAAAATGCCGCTTCCGGCAGAGTAATGGAAAAGTGCGGCTTGAAATTTGTCGGTCACGGTTCTTATAAAAAGGCTGACGGAAGCTGTGAATTCAGGTCAAAAATTTACAAAGCGGTCTTTGAGGAGATCCCGTTTTGATATATCACAAAAAGGAATGGTGATAAAAATGAAGAATGTATTGGTAGTCGGCGGCGGCGGACGTGAACACGCTATCATTATGAAACTTGCGGAAAGCAAACAGGTCGGCAAGCTGTACTGTACTCCCGGAAACGGCGGTATTTCCAAGTATGCCGAATGTTTTGACGTTGCGGCTACCGACATAGACGGCGTTGTTGAGCTGGCGAAAAAGCTTGCTCCCGACATGGTAGTTGTAGCTCCCGACGACCCGCTGGTCATGGGCATGGCTGACGCTCTCCAGGCAGAGGGCTTTAAGGTGTTCGGTCCGAAGAAAGACGCCGCTATCATCGAAGGCTCGAAGGTATTTTCTAAAAACCTAATGAAAAAATACGGCATACCCACCGCAGGCTATGAAGTTTTTACCGACGCTGAAAAAGCTGTGGAATACCTGAAAAGCGAAAACTCCTACCCTGCCGTTATCAAGGCTGACGGACTGGCTCTTGGCAAAGGCGTTATAATTGCTGAGAACGAGGACGATGCAATAAAGGCAGTTCACGAAATGATAGACGACAAAAAGTTCGGTGAGAGCAGCGCAAGGATAGTTATAGAGGAATACCTTACCGGACCGGAAGTCTCAGTGCTTTCATTTACCGACGGAAAAACCATCGTTCCTATGATATCTTCCATGGATCACAAGCGTGCGTTTGACGGCGACAAGGGTCTTAACACAGGCGGAATGGGTACTGTTTCTCCAAACCCCTATTACACCGAAAACGTTGCCGCTGAATGTATGGAAAAAATATTTATCCCCACCATGAACGCCATGAACAGCGAGGGAAGAACTTTCGAGGGCTGCCTCTATTTCGGGCTGATGATAACTCCGAAAGGTCCGAAGGTGATCGAATACAACTGCCGTTTCGGAGACCCGGAAACTCAGGTGGTGCTTCCCATGCTGGACGGCGACCTTTACGAGATCTTCCAGGCTGTTTGCGATCACACCCTTTCAGAAATGAAGATCAGCTGGAAAACCGGAAGCTGCGCCTGCGTAGTTATGGCAAGCGGCGGTTATCCTGAAAAGTACGAAAAAGGTCTTGAGATAAGCGGTGTTGACGGCAACGGTCAGATAGACGGCTGTCAGGTCTTTCACGCCGGAACAAAGCTCGCCGGCGGAAAGTTTGTTACAAACGGCGGCAGAGTGCTGGGAGTTACCGCCACCGGACTGTCGCTTAACGGCGCTCTTGAAAAGGCATATGCAGGAGTTGCAAAGATAAGCTGGAAAGACGTCCATTACCGCAAAGACATCGGAAAACGGGCTCTTGACGCTTTGAACAGCGACCCTCTGGATCTTCACTACAAAGACGACATGGAAGATTACATCGAGGAAAACGGAGTTTATCTCAGGCAATAACAGACCGGATACAAAAAACTGACCTTTACCGACTGATCAAAGCCGGTGGGTCAGTTTTATTTTGCTAATATTCTACCATTCTATCTCGGAGATATCTTTTGGGTGGTCATTCAGCCTGACAGAGCTGACCTTACTGCTCTTTATGGTTATTACCCTGTCGGCTATGGGGGCGATAGCAGAGTTGTGAGTTATCACTACCACGGTAACGCCATGCTCACGGCAGGTATCCTGGAGCAGCTTCAGGACGGTCTTTCCGGTGTTGTAGTCAAGAGCGCCGGTAGGTTCGTCGCAAAGAAGCAGTTTCGGGCGTTTTGCCAAAGCCCTTGCAATCGAAACACGCTGCTGTTCACCGCCTGAGAGCTGGCTTGGGAAATTGTCCATTCTGTCCTCCAGCCCTACGCTTTTCAGCACTTCTTCAGGCGAAACGGCGTCTTTGCATATCTGGGCGGCAAGCTCCACATTTTCTTTAGCGGTAAGATTGTTTATAAGATTATAAAACTGGAACACGAACCCGATATCATACCGTCTGTAGGACACAAGCTGCTTTTTTGAGAATCCGGCGATGTTCTTTCCGTCAACTATTATCTCGCCCTCATCGCAGGTATCCATTCCCCCAAGCATATTGAGGACGGTAGTCTTGCCTGCGCCGCTTGCGCCGACAATTACCACAAACTCGCCTTTTTCGATGTCAAAAGTCACGCCGTCAGATGCAGAGATAACGACTTCTCCCATATGGTAGCGCTTATACACGTCTTTAAAACTTACAAAACTCACTGAATGTCCCTTTCCTTGCTTTGGATAAACATTTCTTCCAGATCTTCCAAACAAACATAATAATGCTTATAATTTTTCGGGTCTACATACACCTGTATCTGGTCGCCCACGTTAAGATAAATGCGAGGGTCGGTATATGTAAGCTTCGATTTGAACTCATGCACATTGCCGGACTCGTCCGTCCATGTTGCTTTTACATGGTATGCTGTTTGGTAGTTTACTCTTACGTTTGATTCTCCTGCGTATGTAACTGTTGCATACACAAGTTCGCCCCTGCCCTCGTCTATCAGCTTTTTGCGGTAGTCTTTGCATTTTATCAAGAATATGAAGCCAATCGTGCTGAACACAATTCCGAAGCCGCCGAACACCGCAAGCAAGATCACCATGCTCTCCATAGTCTCTATGCTTTTGGGGTCGTCGGGGTCAACATATATGGCAACGCTCTGTCCCACCCTCATGGAGCTGTCGGAGTTGGGCAGTACCTCCTGATACGCAGTGCCGTCAAATTCATACTCAACGCTGACCCTCTTGTGCGTTTCGCCGTTATTATTCTTGGTATACGATATATCGAATATGGTGGAGCTTGTTTTTTCATAACTGTGCATGACCGTATACGAGTATACAGCCGCACCAATGAAAACTATCAGCATGACTATTCCGATAGCCGCAAATACCAGTCCTATAATGCGAGAAATTTTGTTCGGGTCAAAATTCTTACTTGAAGCCATTGCCGTTCACCTTACACGTTAAAGCGGAACAGCACCACGTCGCCGTCCTGCATAACATAGTCTTTTCCCTCTAGGCGGACGAGACCTTTTTCCTTGGCGACATTCATTGAACCGCACTCCATCAGGTCGCTGAAAGACACCACTTCCGCACGGATAAAGCCCTTTTCAAAATCGCTGTGTATCTTTCCAGCCGCCTGGGGAGCTTTTGTGCCTTTAGTTATAGTCCACGCCCTTACTTCGGTAGGACCGGCGGTCAGGTAAGAAATAAGTCCCAGCAGGGCGTAGCCTTCCTTTATGATACGGTCAAGACCGCTTATCTCCAGCCCCAGGTCGGCAAGAAACATCTGCTTGTCCTCATCGTCCATATCGGCTATTTCCGCTTCCAGCTGGGCGCACACCGGCAGAACAGCCGCACCTTGTTTTTTGGCTATCTCGCAGACTTTATTATAGTTGGCGTTTTTGGAAAGGTCGTTGCGGAAGTCGTCGTCGCTCATATTAGCAGCGTAGATAACAGGCTTCATGGAAAGCAGCGGCGTATCCTTTATAAACTCCGACTGTTCCTCTGTCATGGGAAAAGCCCTTGCTGCGCCGCCGTTTTCAAGATGCTCTTTCAGTCCCTCAAGAAATTCCACCATCGCAGCCAGACCCTTATCCCCTTTAAGAGCCTTTTTAGTCCTATCCAGTTTTCTCTCTATAAGTTCCACGTCCGCAAAAATAAGTTCCAGATCTATAGTCTCTATATCTCTTGCCGGGTCGATACTTCCGTCAACGTGGATTATATTATCGTTTTCAAAGCATCTTACCACATGGACTACTGCGTCCACTTCCCTGATATTTGACAGGAATTTATTTCCAAGTCCTTCTCCTTTTGAAGCACCCTTTACCAGTCCGGCGATATCCACAAATTCCAGCGTTGCAGGGGTGAACTTCTCAGGAGAGTACATCTCAGCCAGTTTATCAAGTCTTTCATCGGGGACGGAAACTATACCCACGTTCGGCTCGATAGTACAGAACGGATAGTTTGCAGATTCTGCGCCTGCGTTAGTCAGTGCGTTGAAAAGAGTTGATTTGCCCACATTAGGCAGTCCTACCATACCAAGTTTCATGATTATTATTTCGCCTTTCCTGAAAAATTAGAATGAATATGCCTCTGTTTCATCTTCCCAAAGAATACCCTCATGGTCGTCGTCCTCAATGTCGGCGTCCTCGATGATATATTCCTCGCAGACCTGGTCGTCCTCATCGTGAGCAAGATATCTTCTCAGCAGTTCCATCAGGAAGCCGAACAGAAGTCCCATCAGAAAAGCGCTCGCCACCGCAAGAAAAATATTGTCTTTTTTGTTTTCCATAAAATTTACCTCTCTTTCAAAAAATTAGTTATTCAACGGATTTAAGTGATTCTACCATACTTATGCCTTTAAGTTTGAAATGCAGCACAATATTTATAATGGAAGTAAACGCCATTGTAAGCAGTGCGGAGAACAGGAACGACCACCACACCACCGATCGGTCAAACATAACTATGTCCACTTCGGCGGTCATTACCACGAACCGGTGCAGGACTATTCCCACCGCCCAGCCGATTATTATACCTATGACCGCTGAAATGATGTTCTCCCGATATATATACGCCGACGTCTCTCCGTCGTAGAATCCCAGCACCTTAATTGTTGCGATCTCCCTGACTCTTTCGGTAATGTTGATGTTTGCAAGATTATAAAGCACCACCAGAGCAAGCGCACCGGCGCAGATTATCAGCAGCCAGACTATGGCGTTCAGGCTGTTCAGAGAATCTGAAAAGTTCTTGCCGTTATCTTTAAGAAGGGACACTCCTCTGACCTTTCCGGTCTCAAGGAGGTCTTGTGACAATTCAGAAGAGTCAGTTTTGCTGTCAAAGTTAAAATAGCAGATGTTGAACTGCGGCTTCTCCAGAAGCTTCTCATATAATTCAGGGGTTATATACACATAGTGGAGCGCATAATTTTCCGTAACTCCTGAAATTTCAGCCTTAAAGCTGCCCGTCTCGTCAAGGTCCACCGTTATGTTGTCGCCCACTCCCAGTCCGGAGAGCCGTGAAAGTTTTTCGGTTATGACAACTCCGCTGTTATCAAGAGTGATAGCTTTGCCGCTTTGCCTGTCACGAAGCACCACATAGTCAGACAGCGACTCACCCGAACCGGGTACGACCACATTCACCGACTGATACTCCTTGCCGATAGTGACTTCTCCGTTAAGCTGGCAGCCAGGCATTGCGCTTGTAACTCCAGGGGTATTCATCACGGTTTCAACACCGTCCTCAGAAGTAAACTTGTCAACGTCCAGGGCAGCTATACCGCCATATTTAAAAACAGTTTTAAACTGTAGATCTAAAATTGCGCTGATAGAATGTTTAAGGGCAAAGCCGGTAAGGATCAGTGCGGTGCAGCCGGCAATTCCCACAACAGTCATAAAAAACCGCTTCTTATATCTCATAAGATTACGAACAGTGACCTTTGCAAGAAAATCCAGTCTGTTCCAGATGGATCCCACTTTTTCAAGGAAAACACGCTTACCTATCTTAGGGGCTTTTGGTCTCATAAGCTCTGACGGCTGTGAGACCAGTTCTTTCCGGCAGGAATACACCACGGCAAACACCGTACAAATCACCGAAACGGTCATACAGCCTGCTGCGTACAGCGGCTTGAACGGCGTATTTATCTCAGGGATATTATACAGTATCTTATAGCAATTATATATTATTCTGGGAAAAATCTGAAGTCCTGCCGCCGTGCCGATAAGGCTTCCCAGCACAGAGGCAGTTACGCCATAGCAAAGATACTTAGCTGCGATCTTCATGGAAGAATATCCCAGAGCCTTATAAGTACCTATTTGGATTCGCTGTTCCTCGATCATTCTCGTCATAGTCGTTAGGCAGACAAGCGCAGCCACCAGAATGAAAAACACCGGGAACACTCTGGAGATCATATCTATCTTCTGGCTGTCGCCGTCAAAAGAGCCGTAATCGGAATTTGAGTATCTGGTATAGCTGAACACCTGCGGAGTTTCCATAGCGTCTAGCTGCTGCTGTGCGGCTTCTATCTCCTGCTTTGACTGAGCAAGCTGTTCTTCAAACACCGAAATGCTTTCACTGTCGCCGGACTGTCTTGCAGCAAGCACTTCCCCCAGCATATCCAGGCGGCTTTTTGCGTTTGCAAGGCTTCCCTGCGCCAGATAGCCGCTGTCCTCGGCAAGTTCCGCTTCCATTTGTAAATATGCCGCAGAGCTTTCCTCATAAACTTTTGCAAGTTCCTCCGGCTCATATCCCAGAATTTCTTCCAGAGACTGAACTGACGCAGCTGCTGAATCTATCTTATTCCGTGACTCGTTTACCAACTGGTTGAATCTTTCATTAACGCTGTCGGAAAACGCTTGATCCACCGTTTTTTCAAGTTTCTCGACCTTATCCAGGTATTCGTCGGAAAACGGCGGGTCATCGCAGTTTTTCAGTGTAAGGAACAGTTCGGAATAGTGATCGGCAGTAAAATCCGCTTCATTGATATAAACATATCCGGCAACAGTGCCGCTGCCGATGTTAGTTCTGTCACGCTCATAACCGATATAAAGCGGCGAAGCCACCACGCCTACTATCTTAAAGCTGCCGCAGCGAAAAGTATCCGACAGTTCTTCACTGTCGGAAGGTAAAGTTATATCTATAGTCTTGCCGATCTGATAAGCTTCTGAGCGCAGCTTGGTATCGACCACACATTCGCCGGAATTTTCGGGAAGTCTGCCCTCGAGAAGCACCAGATGGTTAAGGTTATTTTTGTCGTCGTCAGGCAGGCTGCCGTTATAGGACATGAATTTCAGCACTTCGTTCTTGCCGTCATTTTCAAAGAAAACGTCCTTGGAATACCCTGCCATTACCCCGTCCACGCAGTCAAGCTTTTTAAGGGCGGCGATCTCATCGCTTCTTATACCGATAGTAGAGACCAGTTTCAGGTCCATAAGTTTGTTTTGCTCAAAATAATCGGCGGCGGTGTCTTTCATATCAGGCATTGTAGCCTTTATACCGGCAAAAAATCCGCAGCCGAGGAGCGTTATCGCAAAAATTGACATAAAGCGGCCAAAGGAGTTTTTTATCTCACGAACTATATCTTTGAACAAAGCCGTGTTAAGCACCTTCTGCCATTCCTTTCGTCTGTCATTTTACGCTCAGTCCCGACTGCACATACCGTCCGGTTGTCAGTGGGAGTCCACAAAGCCCACCTTACGGTAAGCCTTTGAAACCACCTTTCCGGATATACGCATGGCTTTTTCTGCGCCTTTGGTATAGCAGTCTTTCAGGTATGCCTTGTCAGACATCAACTGAGCAAATTTCTCCCTGACAGGCGCCAGATGGTCTGATACCGCTTCGCCCACGGCGGTCTTGAAATCGCCGTAGCCTTTGCCGGCAAACTCCTTTTCCGTCTCTTCAAAACTCTTTCCTGTCACGGCTGAGTAAATAGTGATAAGGTTGTTAATGCCGTCTTTGCCCTCTTTAAAGACAATTTCCGAATCGCTGTCGGTGACCGCCCGTCTGAACTTTCTGATAATAGTATCCTTATCGTCCAGTATGAAAATGCAGGCATTGGGGTTAGCGTCCGATTTTGACATTTTCTTGGTAGGTTCCTGAAGCGACATGACCTTTGCGCCTACTTCGGGGATATATGCGTCAGGCACGGTGAAAAATTCGCCGTATTTCTGGTTGAAACGCTGTGCCACATTTCTTGCAAGTTCAAGATGTTGTTTCTGGTCAACGCCGACCGGAACAAGGTCTGCGTTATAGCCGAGGATATCCGCAGCCATCAGCACGGGATAGGTGAAAAGTCCGGCATTTACATCGTCAGAATGTTTTGCAGCTTTATCCTTGAACTGAGTCATTCTGGAAAGCTCCCCGAACTGGGTAGAGCAAGCCAGTATCCAGTTGAGCATGGCGTGAGTAGGCGCATGGCTTTGGATAAAAGCAACAGACTTTTCAGGGTCGATGCCGCAAGCCATTATAAGAGCGTAAGCTTCCAGACTATGCTGTCTGAGTTTGACCGGGTCTTGTCTAACAGTAATTGCGTGCATATCCACTATCGAATAGATACAGTTATATTCTTCCTGCAATTTTGCCCAGTTCCTCACAGCTCCGATATAGTTGCCAAGAGTAAATGTACCCGTAGGCTGGATTCCGCTGAAAATTATTTTTTTCTCTGACATAAGATCAGGATCCTTTCTGATTGGAAATATCGTCGTTTTCGGCAGAAGCCGGAGTCTCCTCCTGCGGGGAGGGATCCTTTGCGGCGGTATCTTTGCCGCTGTTTATTCTTCTGCAATCAAATATATAGTTCACGGCGCTGATTATGAAAACTATTGCCGCCACGCCGATTATGCTGATACTCAGCTGAAAGTCAGGAATAAGCGAAGTTCCGAACACCACCAGACCCATTATCAGCGCAACGTCCAGATATACTATACATATATATGTTCTTGTGGCAGAAAGTACTGTTATGCTGCTGTCGTTATACGGTTTAGGCACAACTCCCGTCAGCTCAGGTTTTCTTATAAGGGTGATAAATACCGCCATTGCTATCAGCGACAGCAGCAGATTCACCACAAACACCCAGTCGCTGTTTGCTTCAAATTTCATCAGGAGAGCCACCGCATCGCCGATAACGCAGCCGCCCAGCACGGTCGTGGAGATGATACACAGTATTTTCTGACCTAATAAATACGGAGTTTTCATAACTTCTGTCCTTTTTGTCAAATTAGCTTGTTTGCTTATTCGCCGAACATCTCTTTTGAAAGCTTGCCCAACAGTTCGCAGCCTTTAACTATCTGTTTGTCAGACGGAGTTGAGAAGTTCAGCCTGAAACTGGTGGTAGGCGTGTTTTCGTTCACAAGGAAAGCGTTTCCCGGAACGACTGCGACTTTATAGTCCCTTACTGCCCTTGTACAGAATTCCTGCATATTGCAGTTTTCCGGAAGAGTACACCATATAAAGAGTCCTCCCTCCGGTCTGGTAAATGATACCGCAGAAGAAAAATTATCCTCTATGCCCTTTATCATAAGAGAGCATTTTCTCTTGTATATCTCACGGAGACATGCAAAATGCTTTGTCATATCGGTCTGCTCCAGGAATTTATCGGTGAGCATCTGTCCCCAGATGTTCGTATGAACGTCAGAGACCTGCTTGCAGACGATCACTTTAGAGATTATATCCTTTGGTGCGGAAACATATCCCACTCTTATTCCCGGTGCAAGCACCTTTGAGAAAGTCCTTGAGTAGATGACCCTGCCCTCGGTGTCAAGAGACTTGATAGGCGGTATATCTTCTCCGGCAAATCTCAGGTCGCCGTAAGGATTGTCCTCCAGTATACCTATATTGTATTTCTTTGCAAGTTCATAAACGGCTTTGCGCTTTTCAAGGGAGGTCGTCAGTCCTGTAGGATTCTGAAAATTCGGGATAAGATAAAGCAGTTTTACAGACTTTTCGGTCTTTAGAGCTTGTTCCAGCTTTTCGATATTGATCCCGTCCTCGTCAAGATCGACGCCAACAAGATTCACGTCATAGGACTTGAAAGCGTTCAGCGAACCGATAAAGCTGGGGGCTTCGCACAAGATAGTGTCGCCGTCATCGCAAAGCACCTTTGCGGAAAGTTCATTAGCCTGCTGTGCGCCGGAAGTGATAATAAGATCGTCAGTCTCCGGATCAAAGCAGCCGTCTTTTTTCAGCTGTTCTTTGAGCTTTTCCCTGAGCGGAGGATAGCCCTCGGTTATGCTGTACTGGAGAGCGGCTATAGGCGTATCCTGCAATATGGAAGCGGATATGCTCCTCACTGCGTCTACCGGGAACGCATCAGGCGCAGGGTTGCCGGCAGCAAGGGAGATAACAGTCGGGTCGGAGGAGTATTTAAGTATCTCTCTTATAGCAGAGGGTTTGAGGGCTGAGACCTTTTTTGAAAATAAATATGCCATAATAAACAACTTCCTTTCAATGTAAAAGTCTACTGCTTTACACTGTTCGCAGCAAATAACTAATTAATTATAACACACTTTTTCCGAAATTAAAAGTCTTTTGAGAAAATTTTTATCAAAAGCTCAGGAAGATACCGGTACAGGGCATACGGGAGCGGTTTCGGACATAGATTTACAAGAGCGGATATCCACGATAAATGGGCATTGAAAGGACTGAGATCTTGAAAAAGCAAGGGTTTTTAAGAAGTTCTGTAATACTTATCGCCACCGTGATAATAACAAAGATACTGGGGCTTATATACAAGATACCGCTGACCAATATTCTCGGCGGCAGCGGCACAGGGTATTTTTCCAGCGCATATGCGGTGTTCATGCCTATGTTTGCTATTGCCGTATCGGGAATACCCTCCGCAATGGCAAGAATGGTCTCTGAAAACGCCGCTTTTGACCGATGGCAGAACGTCCGCAAGATACGGCGTGCGGCAAGGCTGTCGTTTTCGCTGACAGGGATATTCTTCACCCTGCTGACGCTTATTCTGGCTTACCCCATATGCGTTTACATTATAAAAGAACCTGCGGCTCTGTGGTCGGTGATAGCGATAGCTCCATGTATCCTGCTGGGGGCGATAATGGCGGTAGAGCGTGGATATTATGAGGGTCTGCGAAACATGACCCCCACCGCCGTATCAGAAGTTACCGAAGGGGTGTTCAAAGTCTTTCTGGGGCTGGGGCTGGCTTACAAGA